>CAZRXE010001243.1:0-9140 GCA_964603695.1 uncultured Heliomicrobium sp. | reverse complement strand
GCCACGACGCAAACTGACAGTTCGCGCAACATTGATTCCCTTCCCTAATCCGATTCAACCCGCCTTTCTTTCCTTCAAGACCAGCCGTGTGATACCTGTCTTATTGTCGCAACCGGGCGGAGTTGTCCGCTTTGTGAATTCACTTCAGAATCCGAGAACAAAATTTATGTGTGTAGACCGCAGAGAGTTTTTACGCTTGTCGGCGGGCGTCGCCGGAGCATCCGCATTGGCGGTCGGCGAAGCGCACGCCGCGCCGACGCCCGAATCCTACAAACAACTTCGCCCATTGCCCGGCAAAGCCATGCCGATTACCGATGACGAACGCCGCGCCCGCATTGAAAAGGCGCAGCGACTGATGGCCGAAAACAAGATTGACGCCATTTACCTCGAATCCGGCTCCAGCCTGTTCTATTACACCGGCGTGCGGTGGGGAAACAGCGAACGCATGTTTGCCGCCGTCATCCCGGCCAAAGGCGAACTCGCATGGATCACGCCAAAGTTTGAAGAAGAACGCGCACGCGAATTGATCCGCTTCGGTAAGGACATTCGCGCCTGGGAAGAAGACGAAAGCCCTTACAAAGTCGTCGCAGGCATTTTCAAAGATCGCGGCATCAGAACAGGCCGCATCGGGATGGAAGAGCGCGTGCGCTTTTTCCTTTTCGACGGCATTCGGCAGGAAGCGAAACATCTGGACTACGTCAGCGCAGACCCGGTGACCGCCGGTTGTCGGATGATTAAATCGCCCGCCGAAATCGCGTTGATGCAACGCGCCAACGACATCACCATCGCCGCGTTCAAAGCCGCCGCCGCCACACTGAAAGAAGGCATGACGCAATACGACTTCGGTGCCAGCGTCCGCGCGGCCTTCAGTTCGTTGGGCAGTTCCGGTTCGGCGCTGATCGGCTTCGGCCAGTACACCGCTTTCCCGCACGGCAGCATTCAGCCGCAAAAATTGAAAGAAGGCGACGTGGTCTTGATGGACGGCGGATGCAGCGTGGAAGGCTACGCTTCGGACATCACGCGGACATTCGTTTTCGGCAAAGCGTCCGCGCGGCAACGCGAAATCTGGAACCTGGAACGCAAGGCGCAAGACGCCGCCTTTGCCGCCGCGAAAGTCGGCGCGACTTGCGAATCGGTGGACGCCGCCGCGCGCAAGGTGATTACCGACGCTGGCTTCGGCCCGGATTACAAAGTCCCCGGCTTGCCGCATCGCACAGGCCACGGCATCGGCCTGGACGGTCACGAATGGACGAACTTCGTGCGCGGCAACAAAACCAAACTCCAACCCGGCATGTGTTTCAGCGACGAACCGATGATCGCCATTTACGGTGAATTCGGCATCCGGCTGGAAGATTGCCTCTACATCACCGAGCAAGGGCCTAAGATGTTCACCGCACAAAGCGCTTCGATAGATCAACCCTTCGGCTGAAAACGGTTATGAAATCCCTGCTGCACATCGCCGCGCTGTGTTGCGTGTCGGCGCTGACGCTTTCGGCGCAAACGCCCAAACCATTACTTGATCCCGGCGCACCGGAAATGAACCGCCGCGCGCCGGAGCAATTCAACGTGTGGATGGAAACCAGCAAGGGTTTGATCGTGATTGAAGTCCACCGCGAATGGTCGCCGCTGGGCGCGGACCGTTTCTACAATCTGGTGCGCGCGGGCTATTTCGATCAAGTGCGTTTTCATCGCGTCATTGCCGGCAAATGGGCGCAGTTCGGCGTCCACGGCGATCCGAAGGTTTCCGCTGTCTGGCGAACGCGGACTTTCCCGGACGATCCGCCGCGCGAATCGAATCAGCGCGGAACTGTCGCTTTTGCCTTCGCCGTGCCGAACGGACGCACCACGCAGGTCTTTTTCAACCTGCGCGACAATTCGGCGACGCACGACAAAGAACCTTTCACGCCCTTCGGCGAAATTGTCGAAGGCTTGGAAGTGGCCGACAAACTCAACGCCGAATACGGCGAAACCGCCGGCGGCGGCATTCGCGCCGGAAAACAAGCGCCGCTGTTTGAGGGCGGCAACGCCTGGCTGAACGAGCACTTCCCCCGCCTGGATTACATCATCAAAGCTTCCGTGGCGGACGCCGTCAAAACGCGAACTCCCGCTTCGCACTCCAACACACGTAAAAAACCATGAAACGACTGTTTCCCTGGCTGGTAATTCTTCTGTTCGGATTTTCGTTGCAGGCAAGTTCGCAGCAACCGATTAGCGATCCGCTGCGCGACGGTTTTCAATACCGCAACGTAGGGCCGTTTCGCGTCGGCGGCTGGGTGTCGGATATCGCCGTGCCGGAAACGCCCGCGCGGGCGCACCTTTACACGTTCTATGTCGCCGCGCGGCACGGCGGCGTATTCAAAACAACGAACAACGGAACCACGTTTGAACCGGTGTTCGACAACCAGAACGTCGCGGCGGTCGGCGCAATTGCCGTTGCGCCGACGAACGAAAACATCGTCTGGGTCGGCACGGGAGACAATTCCTGCGCGCGGTCGGCGTATTGGGGCGACGGCATTTACAAATCCACCGACGCCGGCAAGACCTGGCAAAATATGGGCTTGAAAAACAGCCATCACATCACGCGCATCGTCACGCATCCGACCAATCCCAACATTCTTTACGTTGCCGCGATGGGGCATCTGTACACAACGAACGAAGAGCGCGGCATTTTCAAAACCACCGACGCCGGCAAGACCTGGAAAAAAGTCTTGTACGTCAATGACCGCACGGGCGCGATTGATCTGGTCATGAATCGCAACGAGCCGAATACGCTTTACGCCGCCGCGTATGACCTGAAGCGCGATCCCTGGCGCATTGTGGACGGCGGCGCGGGCAGCGGCATTTACAAAACGACCGACGGCGGCACAACCTGGAAGAAGCTGGAAAGCGGCCTGCCCGTGGGCACGATTGGCCGCATCGGCATTGATCTTTGCCAAAAGAGTCCGAATGTCGTTTACGCCGTGGTGGACAATCGCAATCTCAAGTCCGGCACGCAGCAAATCATCAGCGGCGAGGTGTATCGCAGCGACGACGCCGGCGCGACGTGGCGCAAGGTGAGCGCCGACAAAGACGACGTGAGCCGCAAATCCGGTTATGCCTTCAACATTCTGCGCGTGCATCCCGAAAACCCGGATCGGCTGTTCATCACCGGCTCGAACTTGATTGAATCCACCGACGGCGGCAAGACCTGGATTGGTTTGAGTAATGCCGGCGGAGGCTTTCAGCAACAGAGTTATCGCCCGTTTCGGCGCGCGTTCGGCGATTTCCGCGTGATGTGGATTGATCCGCAAAATCCCGAACGAATGATGGCGGGTTCGGACGGCGGCGTTTATGTTTCTTATGACGGCGCGAAGACCTGCGACCATTTGAACAATCTGCCGCTCGGCGAAATTTACGCGCTGACAGTGGATATGGCCGAACCGTACAACATTTACGCCGGTTTGCAGGATCACGAATCCTGGCGCGGCCCCAGCAACGGCTGGTCCGGCAGCATCGGCATTGAAGATTGGACGACCACCGGCATCGGCGACGGGATGTACAACCAGGTTGACCCCACCGACAACCGCTGGGTTTACAACACGCAGGAATTCGGCAGACCCGCGCGCTTCGATCAAAAGACGCGCGAACGCAAAGTGATTGCGCCGACGCGAACAGCAGACAAACCGATGCTGCGTTTCAATTGGGTCGCGCCGCTGCGTTTGTCGCCGCACGATCCGAAGACGGTTTATGTCGGCGCGCAAGTGCTGTTTCGTTCAACTGACCGCGGCGACACCTGGCAGGAAATCAGTCCCGATTTGACGACGAACGATCCGAACAAAATCAGTCCGCCCAGCGCCGCCATTCAGCATTGCACCATCACCACGATTTCCGAATCGCCCAAGCAAGCGGGCGTGATTTGGGTTGGAACCGACGATGGCAAAGTCCAAGTCACCAAAGACGCAGGCGCGAATTGGTTCGACGCGACAAAGGCGATTGCCAACGTCGGCGGCCCTGAGGATGCCTGGACGAATCGTGTCTTCGCTTCGCACTATCAAGCGGGCACGGCATACGTCGCCAAGTCGCGCCATCGGCAAGACGACTTTCGACCGTTCCTATTCAAGACGACGAACTTCGGCGCAACGTGGACTGCCCTTCACAACAACTTACCGCAACGCCCAATCAATGTTATTTGGGAAGACAACGTGAATCCCGATCTGCTGTTTGTCGGCAACGACGCAGGAGTTTACGTTTCGCTGGACAGCGGCAAAACGTGGTCGGCGTTGAAAGGCAACATGCCGTTGGTTGCCGTCCACGATTTGATCGTGCATCCGCGCGAAGGTGATTTGGTCGTTGGAACTTACGGTCGCGGCATCTGGGTGACGGACATCACGCCGCTGCGCGAATGGCGTCAGGCAATGGCAGCGGAGGCGTACCTGTTTGCCATTGAACCGAAAGCCCGTCGCCGCGAAGGCGCACTGGGCAATTATCGTTTGTACGGGGACCGGCTAGCCGTCACACCGAACGAACCGAATGGGCTGGTTTTTGTTTACTACCTGCAAGAAGCCGCCAAAGAGAAAGTCACCTTGACCGTCACCGATTCCGGCGGCAAAACCGTGCGCACACTGGAAGGCGCAACCAAAGCCGGTTTGAACCGCGTGGTGTTGCTGCTCGTGGATTTCGGCGGGCAGTTCGGCGGCGGCGGACGCGCGCCGAATGCCGCGCCGATTCAGCCCGGCGATTACACAGTGACGATGCAAACCGGCGGCAGACAAGTCACGCAAACGGCGCGAGTGCTGGCCAATCCGTAAGACCTGGAGACGCAAAATTTTGCGTCTCTACCTGGCTATTTCAAGAAGCGATCCATAAACCGCGTCGAAATATTGCCGGACTGAAAGTCCGGGTCATTCAGAATTTTCAGGTGAATGGGAATCGTCGTCTTGATGCCTTCGACAACCATAGACTCCAGCGCGCGGCGCATGCGGGCGATGGCACGTTCGCGCGTGCGGCTGTGAACGATGACCTTAGCAATCAGCGAGTCGTAGTACGGCGGAACGAAGTAGCCGCCGTAGATCGCCGTGTCCACGCGGACGCCGGGGCCGTTCGGCAAATTCAGATTGGTGATGCGTCCGGGGCTGGGCGTGAAGGTGACGGGGTCTTCGGCGTTGATGCGGCATTCCAGCGCGTGGCCGACAAAGAGCAGTTTTTCCTGCGATTCGTCGAGCGGATGTCCGGCGGCGATGCGAATCTGCGCGGCGACCAGATCGGAAACCGTCACCAATTCAGTGACAGGATGTTCGACCTGTATGCGCGTGTTCATTTCCATGAAGTAAAAGCTGCCGTCTTCATCCAGCAGGAATTCAATCGTCCCGGCATTGCTGTAACCAATTCGTTTACAGGCCTCGACCGCCACGCGCCCCATTTCCTCGCGCAGTTCATAACTGACGGCGGGCGAAGGCGATTCTTCAATCAGCTTTTGATGACGGCGCTGCACGGAGCATTCGCGTTCGCCCAGGTGAATGGCGTTGCCGTGACTATCGCCCAGCACCTGGATTTCGATGTGGCGCGGATTTTCAATGTATTTTTCGATGTAGACGCCGCTGTTTTTGAAAGCAACTTCGGCTTCGGTGCGCGCGGTTTGGTAAGCGTTGCTCAACTCCTCGCGATTGCGGGCGATGCGCATTCCGCGTCCGCCTCCGCCCGCCGTGGCTTTGATGAGCACGGGATACTTGATTCGTTCCGCTTCGCGCAGGGCGATTTCTTCATCTTCAATCAAACCGTCGCTGCCGGGTGTGACGGGTACGCCGGCGGCTTTCATAGTCCGCTTGGCTTCGGACTTGTCGCCCATCATCCTAATCACTTCGGGCGAAGGCCCGATGAAATCAATGTTGCAGGCTTTGCAAACTTCGGCGAAATACGCGTTTTCCGAAAGAAAACCGTAGCCGGGATGAATGGCGTCAACGTTGGTGATTTCAGCGGCGGCAATGATTTGCGGGATGTTCAGATAACTTTTGGCCGAAGGCGCAGGACCGATGCAAACGGCTTCGTCCGCAAATTTAACGTGCAAACTGTCGCGATCAGCTTCCGAATGCACCGCCACGGTTTTGATGCCCAGTTCCCGACAAGCCCAGATCACCCGGCAGGCGATTTCGCCGCGATTCGCGATAAGAATCTTTTTGAACATAGCTGGTGGTTTGTGATTGACGGTTGGTGGTTGGTGGTTGGTCAGCCTGAAAACAACTTTCTACCAGCCACCAGCCATCAGCCATCAGCCACTATTTCTTGATTCCAAACAGCGGCTGGCCGTATTCGACCGGCTGACCGTTTTCGACGAAGATTTTTTCAATCTTGCCGCTCGCATCGGAGGGAATTTCATTCATCAGTTTCATGGCTTCGATGATACAAAGCACCTTTCCCTCTTCCACTGAATCGCCGATGTTGACGAACACCGCAGCAGTCGGCGAAGGAGAACGATAAAACGTGCCGACGATTGGCGAGGTGACGATGTGCAGATGTTCTTCCTGCGGCGCGGGCGCGACGCTTTCCACCACGGATGGAGTTGGAGCGGGCGCAGGCGCACTGACGAGCGCTGGGGTAACTCTTTGCTCAATCACTTGCGGCACTTCGGCAACGACAGCGACGGTGGCCGCCTGGCTTGTGCCTTTCATCAGCCGCAACTTGAAATCTCCCCGCACCAGCTCGAATTCGTTAAACTGTTTTTCGGCGATCAGATCAATCAGTTGTTTGATCTCCGACAAATTAAGATTGTCGGCGGGTTCGGCAACCGGCTTTTTCTTCGTAGCTTCCACCTTAGTGGCTTCGACAGCGGAGGTTGCCGTGCGTGCAGTCGGGCGTTTGGTCTTACGCTCAGGTTTTTTCATATTTGTTTCAGCCAAATAGGAGAACAGGAAAGTGAAAGCCTCAATCGAGCGATCCCTCGCACGATTGAGGCTTACAAACTACTGTGTGCGAGCAAACCCACACCACTACCGGTTTATTAACCTTCGGCTTCATCTTTGACGGCGAGTTTGTCTTCGCTGCCGATGAACTCAATCAAGGCCATTTCCGCGCCGTCCCCTTTACGCGGCCCAAGCTTGTAAATCCGTGTGTAACCGCCTGGACGTTCCGCGAAACGTTCGGCCAATTCGCCGGTCAATTTTTTAAGCGCAGCCACGCCGGCGGTGCGCTCGGCTTCCTGGTAATGCTGCTTGCTGTCGAAATTCGAGTTGCCGGGAAAAAAGGACTTCGCGGCTAGACGAGTGGCATGCAGCGCATCTTCTTTTTTGCCGGCCTGTGTGGCGGCGTGAGCGCGGCGTCCCAAAGTAATCACTTTTTCGACGTAAGGGCGCAGTTCTTTGGCTTTCGGCAGCGTGGTAATCACACGCTCGCGAAGCACGAAGGATGTGCAAAGGTTGCGCAACAACGCTTTGCGATGCGACGACGTGCGTCCTAATTTTCTGTGTGCGACAAGATGTCTCATTGATTTATCTTCCTCAGCGTAACGTCTCTGCCGTGACCTGAACGGCGAGGTGGAGTGTTACATCTCCGGTCCTCTGACCATATTTCCGTTTTCGTCGAACTTCATTCCCAGGCCTAAGCCCATGGTTTGCAGAATATCCTTGATCTCGTTGAGCGATTTGCGACCGAAGTTTTTGGTCTTCAGCATTTCAGCTTCGCTCTTCTGCACCAAGTCGCGGATAGTTTTGATGTCCGAATTCTTCAGACAATTGTAGGAACGAACGGAAAGCTCAAGTTCATCCACGGACTTGTCCAAGTGCTCGTTGAAGGGCTGCGACTGCCTGCTGCCGCCGCTACCGCCGCTGACCGCCACCGATTCCATAGGCACTTCGACTTCTTCCTCGAAGTTGATGAAGATCGTCATGTGATCCTTAATCAACTTCGCGGCCAAACCGATGCCGTGTTCCGGCGAAATGCTGCCGTTAGTCCAGACTTCGAGCAAAAGCTTATCGTAATCCGTGTCCTGTCCCAGACGGGCCGCTTCGACGTGAAAATTGACTTTGGTGACCGGCGAATGAACCGAGTCCACCGGAATGTAGCCGACCGGCAAATCATCATCGAAATTGCGGTCAGCGGAAACGTAGCCGCGGCCTCGTTTCAGCCGCAGTTCGATATTGAGATTGCCGCCTTCGCTAACCGTGGCAATGTGGACGTTTCTGTCGAGAATCTCCACATCTTCATCCGCCTCAATGTCAGCGGAAGTCATTTTGCCCGGTTCGGAACGCGACACACGAATGGTTTTCGCCTCCCCGGAATGCAGTTTGAATGGAATCTGCTTCAGGTTGAGGATGATGTCCGTTGCATCCTCAACCACCCCCGGAATGGAGGAAAATTCGTGCAAAACGCCCTCAATGCGGACTGCCGTAATGGCTGCGCCTTCGATTGACGAAAGCAATGCGCGGCGCAGGCTGTTACCAATTGTCGTACCGAAACCGCGCTCGAAGGGCTGGGCTGAGAAACGCCCGTAGCGATCCGTCATGGTTTCGCATGTCAAACGCTTCGGCTTCTGGAATCCTGTCCACATGCTGTTTTTCTGTCTCCAACTTTTACGAACCCTACAACACGCGCCTCGCAGCTTCCCGGTACTCGCTTTGTCGGCCACGTTTGCCCTACGCCAAATACTTCTTGCGGCGAAGGTCTGTAATCGTGCCCGCTAAGCGCGGCAAAGCTGCGGACACGACTACTTGCTGTACAACTCGACAATGAGCTGCTCCCTGATCTCAGGGTCAATGTCCTCGCGGCGTGGCAATGCCGTCACGCGACCGACGAGCTTGTCGGAATTGACGATGTCAAGCCACCCCGGGCGCCCGCGTCCGCCAGAGGTTTGGAAAGAGCCTTGGATATGCGTGTTCTCCTTGCTCTTTTCTCGAACCGCGACTTCATCTCCAATTTTGACCTGAAACGATGGAATGTCTACTTTGCGACCGTTGACTTCAACGTGACCATGGCGCACAAACTGACGCGCCTGACGACGTGACATCGCGAAACCGAGCCGGTAAATCACGTTGTCCAATCGGCGTTCGAGCAATGCCAGCAGATTTTCACCGGTCACGCCTTTTTGGCCTGCTGCTTTTTCAAAGTAATTACGGAACTGCGTTTCCAGCAGATTGTAGATACGCTTGACGCGCTGCTTTTCGCGCAACTGC
>CAZRXE010001242.1:0-2673 GCA_964603695.1 uncultured Heliomicrobium sp. | reverse complement strand
AGCGGGCCGGAGTTGCCGATACAAGTGGTGCAGCCGTAACCGACGACTTGGAAGCCGAGTTGATCCAGATAAGGTTGCAAGCCGGTTTTGTTCAGATAATCCGACACCACACGCGAACCCGGGCCGAGCGAAGTTTTGACCTGCGGTTTGACGCGCAATCCTTTGTCCACGGCTTTCTTCGCCAGCAAGCCGGCAGCCAGCATTACGCTGGGATTGGAAGTGTTGGTGCAGGAAGTAATCGCGGCAATCAAAACATCGCCGTGGCCGAGCGAAGCCGAAGCCGCAGGGAACGCCTGCGCGGGAGCGTCTTCCACGCGATCCGGCGTTGGACGATTGTTCATCATTTCGACTTCGGTGGTGGTGCTGGTGTTTTTCACGCTGAGGTCCGCGCCTTTCGCCTCCGGCACATTGGCGGCTTCCTGTGCGCCGCCGCCAGTCAACGGCTCTGCCAAACGCCCGCGCACGCCGATGGCTGTTTCGTAGCGTTGCTCCGTTGCCGACAGCGATTTGCCGTAACCGCCTTCACTAGCCGGTTTCTGGAACAGGTCTAGGAATTTGCCTTTCAGGTTGTACAACTCAATGCGGTCTTGCGGGCGTTTCGGGCCGGCCACGTTCGGCGTAATCGCGCCGAGGTTCAATTCCAAAGTCTGGCTGTATTCGATCTCGCCCCGGCTGGGAATGCCGAACAGGCCTTGTGCCTGGAAATAGTTTCGGAAGGCATTGACCTGCGCTTCGGTGCGGCCCGTGGCGGTCAGATAATTGCAGGTTTCCTCGTCCACGCCGAAAAAGCCCATCGTCGCGCCGTATTCGGGCGCCATGTTGGCGATGGTCGCGCGGTCCGTCAGCGACAGCGAGGCCGCGCCTTCGCCGAAGTATTCGACGAATTTGCCGACGACTTTCGCCTTGCGAAGCATTTCGGTGCAGTGCAGCACCAAGTCTGTCGCCGTCACGCCTTCGGCCAGGCTGCCGGTCATGTGAACGCCGACCACATCCGGCGTCAGAAAGTAAACGGGCTGCCCCAGCATTCCGGCTTCGGCTTCGATGCCGCCGACGCCCCAGGCCACCACGCCCAAACCGTTAATCATCGTCGTGTGCGAATCCGTGCCGACCAGCGTGTCCGGGTAATAAATGCCGTCTTTATCGAGTACGCCTTTGGCCAGATATTCCAGGTTGACTTGGTGAACAATGCCTATGCCGGGTGGCACGACTTTGAAGGTGTCGAAGGCTTGCATGCCCCATTTCAAAAACTCGTAGCGTTGGCGGTTGCGCTCGAATTCGATGGCCATGTTTTGTTCCAGCGCGTCATTGACGCCGGCGATGTCCACCTGCACGGAGTGATCCACCACCAAATCCACCGGCACGAGCGGTTCAATCAGTTTCGGGTCTTTGCCCAGCGCGGCCACGGTTGAACGCATCGCCGCCAAATCCACCAACAGCGGCACGCCCGTGAAGTCCTGCAGCACGATGCGCGCAACGACAAAGGGAATTTCCGCCGTACGTTCGGCATTGGCCGCCCAATTGGCGACGGCGCGAACATCGTCTTCGCGGACTTTCTTGCCGTCGTAATTGCGCAGCACCGATTCCAGCACGATGCGAATGCTGATCGGCAATTTCGAGATCGGCCCGACGCCTTGCCGTTCCAGTTCCGGCAGCGAATAAAACTGGCCGGTGTTTCCGTTACCAAGATCGAAGGTTTGAAGCGTATTGAAAAGATTGTGTGGCATGTTGCGGTTTCCTGACTTAGAAGAATTTTCGGCACGACGGAAAGGCGCAATTGAAGCTTCGGAGGGCGCGACTCATCGTGCAATTTTGGGTTGATAGGTAGTAGAACCGGAGTGTACGTGCCGCTTGCGCAGATCGTCAAGCAATGGCTTTGGGCGAGCTGAAGCCCTCGCCAAACACGTTTTGATCGGCGGTTATTCGTCCGCGCCGGATTGAATTTGCCTGGAATATTGTTAAAGTCCGGCCTTGCCTGTCTCGCGGACAGGGTTCAACTATCACCAACTACTTTCGATTCCAATCAAAATGACGACAAACTTTCAAATCATTGATGCCTGGGCACAGCCCGCGCGGCGCGATGCCTTCGAGAAACTGCCGGAAGTCGCTCGCCTGTTCAAACAATCCGGCTCGGCGCATTTGATCGAGCACGGGCTGACCACCGCGCAGATCGTTGCTGAAATGGATCGTGCCGGAATTCAAACCCTGATGCTGTCGGCGTGGCATCGTCCGGGAATGAACATTTACAGCAACGAATTGATTGCCGAGATGATTGCGGAATTCCCAGGCCGCTTCGTCGGCGTGGCGGCGGTCAATTTGGAAAAGCCCGTCGAAGCCGTTCGCGAATTGGAGAGCACGGTGAAAGAACTGGGCTTCAAGGCGCTGCGCGTCGTGCCGTGGCTGTGGAAGCTGCCGCCGAACGACAAGCTGTACTTCCCGCTTTATGTGAAGTGCATCGAACTGGACATTCCCTTCTGCACGCAGGTCGGCCACACCGGTCCGCTGATGCCTTCGGAAACGGGCCGACCCGTGCCGTATCTGGACGAAGTCGCGCTGACCTTCCCCGAACTCAAAATCGTCGGCGGGCATATCGGCCATCCGTGGACAGACGAAATGATCGGCTTGGCCTGGAAGCACGAAAATGTCTTCATTGACACGTCGGCTTATTTGCCGCGC
>CAZRXE010001241.1:0-7473 GCA_964603695.1 uncultured Heliomicrobium sp. | reverse complement strand
CAGATGGGTTTGATTTACGTGAATCCCGAAGGCCCGAACGGCAAGCCTGATCCGCTGGCCGCCGCAAGAGACATCCGCGACACCTTCGGTCGGATGGCAATGAATGACGAAGAAACAGTGGCGCTGATCGCCGGCGGTCACACTTTCGGCAAAGCGCACGGTGCGCACGATCCGGGCAAGTGCGTAGGCGTTGAACCCGCCGCCGCCAAGGTTGAGGAGCAGGGATTCGGCTGGACGAACAAGTGCGGTAAAGGGAACGCGGGCGACACCGTGACCAGCGGTTTGGAAGGTGCTTGGACTTCCACTCCGACCGCCTGGAGTTCGCAGTATCTCGCCAACCTATTTGCTTTCGATTGGGTGCAAACCAAGAGTCCCGCCGGCGCTACCCAATGGATTCCGGCCAATGGTCAGGGCGCGAACCTGGTACCGGATGCGCACGACTCGTCCAAACGACATGCGCCGATTATGTTCACCACTGACCTGGCGCTGAAGTTCGATCCGAGCTATCAGAAAATCGCCAAGCGCTTTTTGGAACAGCCGGCGGAATTCAACCTTGCCTTTGCCAAAGCCTGGTTCAAGCTGACGCACCGCGATTTGGGGCCGCGTTCCCGCTATCTTGGCGCGGAAGTTCCGAAAGAAGACTTGAGCTGGCAAGACCCGCTTCCCCGCGTCGCTTACAAGCAGATTGATGCGAAAGACATTGCGGCGCTGAAAGCCAAAATCCTGGCGTCTGGCTTGACCGGTTCCGAACTGGTTCGCACGGCTTGGGCTTCGGCGGTGACGTTTCGCGGCACGGACATGCGTGGCGGCGCGAACGGCGCGCGCGTCCGGCTTGCGCCGCAGAAGGATTGGGACGTCAACAATCCGGCGGAACTGGCCAAAGTGTTAGGCAAACTGGAAACTATCCAAAAAGACTTCAACCGCACGGCCATCGGTGGAAAGAAGGTTTCGCTCGCTGATTTGATTGTGTTGGGCGGCGGCGCGGCCATCGAACAAGCTGCCAAGAACGCCGGTCATATAGTTCAAGTTCCTTTTACGCCGGGGCGAGTGGACGCGACCGAAGCGCAAACCGACGCGATGTCTTTCGCACCGCTGGAACCGACAGCGGACGGATTCCGAAATTACTTCAGCAAAGGTGAACGCCTTTCGCCGGCGGTTATGCTGGTCGAACGGGCGAATCTGCTGACGCTTTCGGTTCCTGAAATGACCGTTTTGGTCGGCGGGCTGCGCGTTCTGAATGCCAACGCCGGACAGGCCAAACACGGAGTGTTTACCGACAAACCCGGAAGTTTGAGCAATGACTTCTTCGTCAACCTGCTGGATATGTCCACCAAGTGGAATAAGTCTTCCGCTTCGGAAGGCGTTTATGAAGGCGTTGATCGCACGACCGGCAAGGTTAAATGGACTGCGACTCCTGTTGATCTGATTTTCGGATCGAACTCCGAACTGCGCGCGCTGGCGGAGTTCTATGCCGAGAACGACAGCAAAGAGAAGTTCGTCAAGGACTTCGTCAAAGCTTGGTCCAAGGTGATGAACCTCGACCGCTTTGATCTGGAAATTGGACATTAAGCGCGACGAAAACCGTCACGCGGCTAACAGGTGGTAGGTGACAGGTGATAGGCGGTAGATAAACCACCTACCACCTGTCACCTACCACCTACCACCTACTTTATGCTCGAACAAGGCGATTTAACTTCCGCGCCGGTCGAATGGGAAAGGCCGGATTACTGGGACGCACAGAATTTGGACAAGGAACTGCGCCGGCAGTACGACGTATGCAATTCGTGCCGGCTGTGTTTCAACCTGTGTCCGGGCTTTCCGAAACTGTTTGAACACTTCGATGCCGTTGACCACGAACCCGACAAACTGACGGGCGAACAGGTCGGCGAATTCGTTGATCTTTGTTACAACTGCAAACTCTGCTTCATCAAGTGTCCTTACACGCCGCCGCATAAATTCCTGATTGATATTCCCAAAGTGGTGATGCGCGCCCGCGCCATCGAAGAGAAAACCAACGGCCTGGATTTGCGCGAAAAGATGCTCAGCAGCCCGGACGAGATCGGCCCGCTGGCCAGTATGGTTGCGCCGCTGACCAACGCCGCCAACAAAAACAAACTCAATCGCATCTTGCTTGAAAAGTTCGCGGGCGTTCATCGCGACAAAATCTTGCCGACCTTTCACGCGCAGACTTTCGAGCGTTGGTTCAAAAAGAAATTCGGCGTCAGTACCGCGAGCGGTAGCGAGCGGGCCGAACTTAAAGTCGCGCTTTTTCACACCTGCATAGTCAATTACAACCAGCCCAATATCGGCAAAGCCGCTGTCGCCGTGCTGCAAAAAAACGGCTGTGAAGTAGCGGATCCCGCAGGGCAGAACTGCTGCGGAATGCCTTATCTGGACAGCGGGCGGTTGGAGGTGGCCGTGGAGCATTTCCGCAACAACATGAAAGTTTTGCTGCCTTACGTTCGGCAAGGTTATGACATCGTCATCCCGGAACCGAGTTGCGGCTTGTTGATGAAAAAAGAGTATTACGATTATTTCCACGACGAAGAGCGCGAGCAGGCTGTGGAGCTTTCCAAACACGTTTTTGATCTATCAGAATATCTGGTCAAACTGAAAAACGAAGGCCGCTTGAATCGTGACTTTCCGGTGAAGGTCGGCAAGGTGGCTTATCACCAGCCCTGCCATTTGAAGTATCAGGCCATTGGCAACAAATCCGTGGAACTGTTGCGACTGGCGGGCGCGCAAGTCGCGTTCATTGACAGAGGTTGTTCCGGTCACGACGGCACCTGGGCAATGAAGAAAGAGTATTTTGACCTGGCGCAGAAAGTCGCCGGCAAGTTGCATCGCGCCGTCAACGAATCGCAGGCGGACATCGTGGCGACGGATTGTTCGCTCGCCGGTTTGCAGATTCAGCAGGGAACCGGGCGCGAAACGATTCATCCGGTGGAAGTGCTGGCGAAGGCTTATGGGATCGAGGTTGAGTGAATATGAAGAAAGTCGAACTGTCGGAAATTCAGAACATCGCTGACTACGAAAAAGCGCGCGAAGCTTTTCGTAGTCGAATTATTGAACTGAAAAAGAAGCGCCGCGTGGCGGTCGGACCAAACGTGACTTTTGTGTTTGAGAATCACGACACGGTGCTGTCGCAGATTCAGGAAATGATGCGCGCCGAACGGTTGGTTTACGACGAAGCAATTCAGCACGAGATTGACACCTACAACCAATTGCTGCCAGAAGCTGGCGGCCTGGCCGCGACGATGTTCATTGAACTGCCGGATCAAAACCGCATTCGCGAAGAGATCACCAAATTTCACGGCGTGAATACCGGCGAAGCAATATTCCTGCAAATCGGCAAAGACATGCTGCCGGGCGATTTTGCCGCTGGGCAAAGCGACGACCGCCGCATCAGCGCCGTGCAATACGTGCGGTTTCATTTCAACCCGGCGCAACGCGAAGCCTTCGCCGGCGGCGCGGAAAATGTGACGCTGGTCATTGAGCATCCGAACTATCGGCACAGCGCGAAAATCGAAAAAGAAATCCGCGAAGAATTGTCGCGCGATTTTGCCTGAATCATTTCCTGCCTTTCTTGCCGCCCTGACGGACTTCCGATATAAATTCGGCGCAATCCTGAACTTCATCACAATCCGACATTGCAAGCTGATTCCTGGCGCAAGCTTTTCACGTTGCGCTCGACATCTTGAAAACCGCCGCCGCGCGGACTGCTTTGTTCCGCGCCCTTCAACGATAGGAGAGCTTATGAAATCCGCCCTTGGGCAACGCTGGATAACCAAAGTTTTGTTTGCGAGCTTCAGCGCGTTTGCGCTGTTCATCGCGGCTTGTGAAAACAAGCCCGCGGAGCCGGTTTCGACCTACGCGCCGGAAATTCTGCCGATCCCCGCCGGCCTGGAAAAACTGGAAGCGATGGCGATTCCCGCCGCCAATCCGATGACGCCGGAAAAAGTGGCGCTGGGACGCCAACTCTTTTTCGACGCGCGGCTGAGCGTGGACGGCACGAAGTCCTGTTATTCCTGCCACGTTTGCGAACGCGGTTTGACCGACGGGCTGCCCAAAGCCGTCGGCGCGGGCAATAAAACGCTGGCGCGCAGCAGCCCGACGTTGTGGAACATCGGCTACCACAAAGAGTTTTACTGGGACGGTCGCAGCAAATCGCTTGAAGCCCAGGCCAAAGCCGCATGGCAAGACGGCAACATGGGCGCGAAAGATCACGAAGCGGAAATCGTCGCCAAGATCAACGGCATCGCCGGTTACAAAGCCCAATTCCAAAAAGTCTTCGGCAAGGACGCCGATCAGGACAACATTTTCCAGGCCATCGCCGCTTACGAACGCACCATCGTCAACGGCAACGATGAAACGCCCTTCGACCGCTGGCAGGTCAAAGGCGATCAATCCGCCGTCAACGATCAAGTCAAACGCGGTTACGAAGTCTTCAAACAGGCGAACTGCAACAAATGCCACGACGGCCACCTGTTCACCGATCAGCAATACCACAATGTCGGCATAGGCATGGACGCCGCGCCCGACAAAGTGGACAAAGGCCGTTTCGCCGCGCTCAAGGATTTGAAGGACGACGACCCGGAAAAAGTGAAATGGACGGGCGCGTTCAAAACGCCTACCTTGCGCGACGTGGCCAAATCCGCGCCGTACTTTCACGATGGCAGCGCCGCCACGCTGGAAGACGCCGTTGAAATCATGACCGGCGGCGGCAAACCGAATCCTTATCTGGACAAGGCGAATCTGAAAAAAGCGAATCTGACGCCGGCGCAAAAAGAAGACTTAATCGCCTTCCTGAAATCGCTCAGCACGGACAAGTGCAATGTGATTGCGCCGAAATTGCCGTAAGCAGTTGAGGGAATGGACAGGATTTGCAGGATTCGGCAGGATGGAAAAGAATTCTGTTGATCCTGTCTATTTGTTTTTCGATATGAGCAGTATGAATCAAGCCGTTTTACAACCTGAATCAACCTATTCTTTACGCACGGAATATGAAGCCATTCGTGGCGGTGTTGCCGCGCTGGAAATTCCCGCCGGCAAGCTGCGACTGAGCGGCAAAAACGCCGTGCAGTTTTTGAACGGTCTGGTTAGCAACGATGTCAAAACGCTCGCGCCAGGCGAAGGAGTGTTGGCGGCGTTTCCGACCTTGCAAGGCAAGCTGGCGGCGCTTTGCCGGATTTACAACACCGGCGACGCTTTGCTGCTCGAACTGGACGCCGTGAACCGTGAGAAGATTTTCAAAAACCTGAGCCGCTTTGTTCCGGCGGGAGAGTTTTTCATTACGGATGTCAGCCAAGAGTTGGCGCTGATTTCCTTGCAAGGGCCGCGCGCGGCGGAGTTAATTGCGGTACTGACCGGGCAGGCGATTGAGGCGACGCAATTCAAAATCAACGAGCGGCAAATTGACGGTGTGAAAGTGCTGATTGCTTCGCACGGACGCTGCGGCGAAATCGGGTTTGATTTGTTTGTCGAAGCCGGAGGCGCGGCGAATGTGAAGCAGGCAATTTTGGCTGCCGGCGAATCGTTCGGCGCGCGCGCAGTCGGCGAAGCGGCATTTGAAATGGCGCGCATTGAAGCGGGCGTTCCGCGCGAAGGCGTGGACGCGGGCGAAGACTACATCATTCTGGAATCCGAACTGGAAGCTGCGGTCAGTTACACCAAAGGCTGTTATCTGGGGCAGGAAGTCATCGCGCGCATTCATTGGCGCGGCCAACCGGCCAAACGGTTGCGCGGACTTTTGATTGACGGCGATGCGCTGCCCGAACGCGGCGCGGAGTTGTTCGCCGTGGACGGGCAAGCCGCCGGGCGACGCATCGGCGAAATCACCAGTAGCGCGCACAGCCTGGCGTTGGATCGAAAGATCGCGCTCGGTTACGTGCATCGTTATTACCTGAATCCCGGAACCGAATTCGTCGTTAAGCAAGGCGAAGCCGAAATTGGGCGCGCGACGCTGACGGAACTGCCTTTCGTCAAAACGTAGAGCAGGTAAGCAATGGAAGAAGAATTGAAAACTGAGTTGGAATGGAATCTGGAATCCGCCGAAACGGCTTACAGCGTGATTGCGCGATACGTCGAACACACGCAGATTTCGGGGATTCTGATTGCCGTGCTGGCCAGCGCCCTGGGCGAAGAGCGCGTCAAGCCGATTGTCGAAAGCGGCCATTGGCAAGGTTATATGGCCAGCAAACGCGAAATCACCGAAGCCAAAAACGATATTGAAAAACTGACGGCGTTGATCGAACAAATGCGCCGGCAACAGTCGAAAACGGAGTAATCACAATGCCGACTTACGGAACTCTGACGGTCGAAGAGTTGAAAGCCAAACGCGACGCGGGCGAACGGTTTCGCCTGATTGACGTGCGCGAACCGCACGAACACCATCACGCCGCCATTTCCGGCGCGGAACTCAAACCGCTGGGACAAATCCCGCAATGGATGCGCGATTTGCCGGACAGGGACGAAGAGATTGTTCTGCATTGTCATCACGGCATGCGTTCGGATCGCGCCTGCCAGTTTCTGGCCGGGCAAGGCTTTTCCAACGTCAAAAACCTGATTGGCGGAATTGACGAATGGTCGCTGAAAGTGGATCCGAGCGTTCCCAGGTATTGACCGAACTGCCGGAAGAATATTTGCGCGGGATTGCGCTGTTCAACAACGGCAGGTTTTTCGAGTGTCACGAAGTCTGGGAAACCGTCTGGCTGCAAGCGGCGGGCGAAGAGCGCGAGTTTCTGCACGCGATGATTCAGGCGGCGGCGGCGCTGCTGCATGCGCAGCGCGGCAATTGGAAAGGCGCACAAAGCGTGGGCGCGCGGGCAATAGGCAAACTGGAAAAACTTCCGGCGGTGATGATGCAGGTGGAGACGCGCGAATTTCTGATTTCCTTCAAACAGTTTCTGGCGGCAACCGCTGCCTTCCCCCGCATTACACTTCAGGACAAGGGACAAAACAAAATTCCATGAATCAAAAGACTCGCATTGCGCTGTTGTCTTTTTGGCTGGGGACGATGGCGTTTTTCAGTTTCGTGCTCGCGCCTGCCGCTTTTGCCGTGCTGCCGACGCAGCATCTGGCCGGGCAGGTGGTTTCGCGAACGCTGGGCACTGCCGAATTGATCGGCATTGTGATCGGCGCGGTGTTGTTGTTGTTGCTGCTGTTTGCACGCGGGCGGAAAAGCAAAATCTTCTTTTTTGAGCTGTTCACCATCGCATTGATGACGGCGGCGATGATCGCGTCGCGAGTGGTTTCCGGCTGGATGCACGCGCTGCGTGTGCAGGCGGGCGAGACCTTGTACAAACTTCCCGCGACGGATTCGCTGCGGGCGTCTTTCGACCAATTGCATCGCGTGTCGGTGGGGCTGACGGGCTTTGCCATTGTCGCGGCGATTGTGCTGATCGCGATGCTGGTCGGGCGAAAGGATGCGCAATACGGCAATGCTTGATCCTGCCAATCTCAATTCCGAAAGCC
>CAZRXE010001240.1:0-3382 GCA_964603695.1 uncultured Heliomicrobium sp. | reverse complement strand
GCGGCGGCGGTATCTTTCGACATGCGATCCAACAATTCGTGAAAGATGCGGTCATACAGCCTGTCAATTTCGTCGTCGCGCGCAATGACCGCGCGGGCGGCATTCGCATCGGCGACAGCAAAGGCATCCAGCGACAGCCGCAGCATGTCGCAAGCCAGCCAGCTCATTTTAGGCAGATCAAAATAAGGTTTCAGTTGCGGCTCATCATTCAGGTAAATCGCGGCGCGGGCGATGTTGCAGGCATGATCGGCAATGCGTTCCAGAATCGGCGTGATTTTGATGGCTGTGACGACTAGGCGCAGATCGTATTCTTCGGACGACTGCATCCGCAGCAACTGAACGCAACGCTGATCGGCTTCCAGTTCCAATGCGTCTACGCGGTCATCGTCGCGTAACACCTGTTCGGCCAACTCCGAATCGCGTTCGATAAGCGCGCGCGTCGCTTCGTCAATGGCGCGTTCGACTTCACCGCCCATCAGCAACACCTGATCGCGCAACTCATTGAGCGCCGTTTCCGGCAAGTTTTTCATAACCATCTCTGCAAAGGCATTGAATTTCGCGCCGGCAAAAACCGGCGATGTCATTGTCATATCGGTGATTCGGAAATCTGCCATCCGTGTTGTTGAAAGACAAGCTTGATTTCGCTCGTCCCGTTTGCGCTGGAACCTTGTTTTTTTAGAACGCGAAGTTTATCGGTCGTCCGTTAAGTCGGCTTTAAGTGCGCATTAAGTCGGCGTTAGGTCTTCAAGGTCGAACATCAAGAGCGAGAATTTTACGCGCCATGAAAAACCGGGCAGCGACACTTTCAATCAGGTCTTAGTTTTGCCCTGCGCCCAAGATAGTGTTACCATCCCGGCGTTTACCTACTAGATAAAGTATTTTGATGAACTGAAGGTTGCCTACGAGTTTTAGACATGCTTGTACTGCTTTCGATTGCCGGTTTCGATCCTTCTGGCGGAGCGGGTGTGTTGGCGGACATCAAAACATTTGCCGCGTTCGGATGTTTCGGCACGGCGGCAGTGACATCGTTGACATCCCAAAACACCGCTGGCGTTTACGGCGCGTTTCAGCAACCGGCGGAAGTGTTGCGAGCGCAAATCGAACCGCTCGTCCGGGATTTCCAAATTGCTGCGGTGAAAGTCGGCCTGCTGCCGACGCGCGAAAGCATGGAAGTTGTCGCAGACGTGATTGATCGTTACCAATTGCCGAACGTGGTTTTAGATACGGTTTTGCGTTCCAGCAGCGGCTACGATCTAGTTGAAGAAGAAGCAATCAGTTATTTCATTGAAAAAGTTTTGCCATTGGCCAACGTCGTCACGCCGAATCTGGCTGAAGCTTCGCGCCTGACCGGGTTTGAAGTGAAAGATGTGGCCGAGATGAAGGCTGCCGCACGTCGGATTCACGAAATGTGTGTGTTCGGGAAAGCGCAGGCGCATCGCGCCGTTCTGGTCAAAGGCGGTCATCTTGCCGAAGACGCAACCGATGTGCTGTTCGACGGACAGGAATTTCAGTTGTTCAACGCAAGCCGGATTGAGACGAACAGCACGCATGGAACCGGCTGCACGCTTTCATCGGCGATTGCCTCATCGCTGGCCGGCGGTTGCAGCATTCCGCAAGCCGTGGCGCAGGCCAAACGTTATCTGGAAGCCGGCTTGCGTTCAGCGCCGAACATCGGACACGGCGCGGGGCCGCTCAATCACACGGTGGCCGGATTTGAAATGCCTTTCAATCTATGAACACGCTTCAGGAAAAAGAGAGCATCGTCCTGACCGAATCCGAACTCTTCGTCAGACAGTCGGACGAAAGCGTTGCGCTGTTCGACCCGCAACGCATTACCGACGCGCTGGTGCGCGAAACAGGTTTGGGCGCAGAACTGGCCGAACAAATCAGCCTGGAAGTCAAAGATCAAATCGAACGTTCCGGTATTCGCGCGCTGACCGCATCGCTGATTCGCGACATGGTGGACGCGCGATTGCTGGAATACGGCCTGGTTCCTGAATACCGCCAACACGCGCGACTTGGCGTTCCGCTTTATGACGTGGATCGAATGATCCAATCCGGCGCGAGCGAGACCACGCGATTGCACGGCCCGGAAGGAACAAGTCTGGCGCTGGCCGAAGCCATCAAACGCGAATACGCCATGCTGACGGTGTTTTCGGAGGCCGTCGCCGGCGCGCATTATTCCGGGGATTTGTTTTTGGAAAACCTCGGCGAAATTGATCGGCCCACGACAATGACCGGTTCGATAGACTTCATCAAACGTTACGGCATCCGCTTACCGGGTGGCTTCGTCGGTTCGCGCCCAGCCAAACGCGCGGAAGTTTTGGCCTCGCATCTGGTGACTTACACCGCTGCACTACAAGGATATTTCAGCGACGCGCTGGCCTGGGATTCGGTCAACTTCGCGTTTGCGCCAATGTTGACAGGCTTGAGCCAGCGCGAGGTCAAACAGCTTGCTCAAGGTTTGCTGTTTGAACTTTCCGCGCCGGTCGTGGCGCGCGGCGGACAGTCTGTGCGTTGCGATCTTCATTTGGATTGGGAAGCGCCGGTTTACTTGCGCGATTTGCCGGTGGTTGGCGCGGGCGGAGAAAAGTTCAACAACACTTACGGCGCGATGAGCGATACCGCGCGGCTATTCCTGAAAGCGTTGTTTGAAGTCAATCTGGAAGGCGACTGGCAGGGTTTGCCATTTTTGGGTCCGCGCCCGGTGCTGCATTTGACCGGCGCGTTTTTTGAAAACCCGGCCAATCAAAGCTTTTTGGAACTAGTCTGCCGCGCGGCTGCCGAACGCGGCGGCGTGGTTTTGGCGTTTGATCGTCCCAATGGCAACGAAACGGCTTCGGCTTTTACGCCGCGTTACGGTGTCAGCGCGGACAAATTGCAACGTGCCGCCGAAAGCTGGCAATGGCGCGCGGCCATTTTTTCCTCGGTCGCCATCAACCTGCCGCGCATCGGCTATCAGGCCGAAGGCAGCCGGCCTAAAGTCTATGAATTGCTGACCGGCTTGCTGGAATTGGCCGCGCAGGCTTCGCTGGAAAAACGCATCTTTCTGGAAAAGCTGCTGGCGCGCGGCGAAGCGGGCGCGCTGGCGATGCTGGCCATGCGCCCGGAGAAAGAATCCTTCCTGCCGCTTAGTTGGACTTCGCACGCCATCTGTTCCATAGGTCTGGCCGAACTGGCGCAATTCGTCACCGGCAAAGCGATTGAAACTTCGCCGCAAACACAGGATTTCGCCGCCGAAGTCGTGGCGCATCTAAGCGCGGAAACCGAGCGCCTGTCCGCCAAACACAAAGTCCGCTTCCTGCTGGCCGAATCGCGCGACCTGACCGCGCCGCATCGTCTGGCTGGATTGGACACACATCGCTTCGGCCAGGAACTGGTC
>CAZRXE010001239.1:0-2590 GCA_964603695.1 uncultured Heliomicrobium sp. | reverse complement strand
ACCGCCTCGCGCGCGAAGGGCTGCGTTTCACCAGCGCCTTCGTCACTATTTCTTCGTGCAGTCCCAGCCGCGCCAGCATCATCACTGGCCGCTATCCGCACAATGCCGACGCCGAACAATTGCACTGGCCGCTGCCCGCCGAACAAGTGACTTTTGTCGAAAAGCTCAAAGCCGCAGGCTATTGGACGGCGGCCTCCGGCAAGTGGCATTTAGGCGCTGCGATCAAAGATCGCTTCGACGTGGTGGACGATCCGGGCGAGGCAGGGTTTCAGACCGATCCGAAAACCGGCAAGATGCTGGCGGCGGATGACAGCGGCGCGGCGGGCTGGATTCCTGTCTTGCGCCAACGTCCCAAAGACAAGCCTTTCTTCTTGTGGTTCGCGGCGCTCGATCCGCATCGCGATTACATCGAGAACAGCATTCCCAATCCGCACAACCCCGCCAATGTCATAATCCCGCCGCATTTGCCTGACACGCCCGAAGTCCGGCGCGAACTGGCGCTCTATTACGACGAAATCACGCGGCTGGACGGCAATGTCGGAAAAGTCATGGCCGAACTGCAACAACAAGGCGTGGCGAACAACACCTTGATTTTGTTCATTAGCGACAACGGCAGACCGTTTCCCGGCGCGAAAACAACGATGTATGACTACGGCATTCGCACGCCCTTGATTGCGCATTGGCCTGGCCAAGTGCGGCGCGGCGTGGCGGGCGGCTTGGTCAGCAGCATTGACCTTGCACCGACGATTTTGCAATTGGCGGGCGTGCAGATTCCGCCGACCGTGCAAGGCAAAAGCTTCGCGGCGATGTTGAAGAATCCGAACGCCAAAATCCGCGACGCCGTGTTCGCCGAAAAGAACTGGCACGATTACGAAGATCGCGTGCGCGCCATTCGCACGGAGCGATTCAAATACATTCGCAACGATTACGCCGATCTGCCCGGCACACCTTCTGCCGACGCCGGACGCAGCCCGACGATGGATTCGATTCGCCGCTTGCGCGCGGAAGGAAAATTACCCGCGCATCAGATGCGCATTTTCCAAGCGCCGCGTCCCGCCGAAGAGCTTTACGATTTGCGCCGTGATCCGCGTGAATTCAAAAACCTGGCGCTGGACCCGCGTTATGCCGCCACGCTGGCCGAGTTGCGCCGGCGGCTGAAACAATGGGGCGATGAAACCAACGACGTATTGCCCGCCCAACGCACGCCGGATGAATTCGACCGCGAAACCGGTCAACCCGTTCCCGGTCGCAAGCTGCCGCGTCCGAGCAAGAAAGAAATGCAATCGCCGAAGGCCGAGTCCAAATAATGCAGTTCAGGAATTGTAATCGCTGAGGTAAAGCAGATTGTCGTAATCAATAATGGCAAGCCGCAGGTTGCGCAACCAGCCTTGCCGCCCAAGCAGGTTACGCTGTACTCCCGGATATTTGGCAAAGTAAACAGTGCTTTGAAAAATCAATTCGCCGGTTTGCAATGTGACTTGATGGCCAAAGGCTTCCAGCGAACCGGTCAGGCCGCCCAACCGGATTGGCTCGCCTTACTCAATCGGAATGCCCAGATCAAGACCATCTTCATGAGTGAAAAGACAGACCGCCGCACCTGGGTCTACTTTGGCGCTGGTTCCAACCGTGCGTCCGTTGTAGGTCAGCTTGACCGGCAGCGAAATCCCGGCATCTTCATCCTTGTATGAAAATTCGTGTTCGAAGAACAGATGTTTGCCCATGCTCAGATTCCCATAAATGGCGGTTCATCGGCGGCGGCAATGCGGTGAAGCAACACCTGACTGTTCTCCCACCCCGCAGCGTGTTGTGCGGCGCGAACTTCGGCGCGGTCAGGGCCGTGCGCAACCAACCGGTCTCCTGCCAGCGCGACCCATTGGCCGCGATATTCGTGCGCGTGTTCGCGCAACCAGTTCATGGCTGCGTCTCTTTCCGGCCAGGGGCGATTGGGCAATCGCTGATCGAGCGGTTCTTTCGTGGGTGCGGGCGTCGGCTCATTCTTGAGTAAGGCGCGCAATCGGCGCTGTTCCGGCGGCGGCAGTTGTTCGACTTGTTGCAGAATACTTTCGACCGTGATGACGGACATTTTTTCCAAACTCCTTTTGCAAAATTCGAATGGCGTCATTATAGAGACAGGTACAATGAAACAAACAAACCTTTTCCGATTGATCGTCTTGTTGGCGGTGGGCTTCTGCGCAAACGCCAATGCGCAAGGGCGCAAACCGAACATCATTTTGATTCTGACGGACGATCAGGGTTACGGCGACGTGGCGCGACACGGCAATCCGATTTTGCTGACGCCGAATCTGGATCGCTTGCACGATGAATCGGTGCGTTTTACGGATTTTCACGTCAGCACGACCTGCGCGCCGACACGCTCAGCATTGATGGCCGGGCGGCACGATTTCAAAAACGGCGTCACACACACCATCCTCGAACGCGAACGACTAAGTTTGAAATCCACCACCATCGCGCAAGTCCTGAAATCCGCAGGCTATGCGACTGGCATTTTCGGCAAATGGCATTTGGGCGATGAACCGGCTTATCGCCCAAATCGGCGCGGTTTTGACGAAATGTTCATTCACGGTTGCGG
>CAZRXE010001238.1:0-9552 GCA_964603695.1 uncultured Heliomicrobium sp. | reverse complement strand
CGGATGCGATCCCCTGTGAACACATCTAAAAACCCGTTTTCCGAAGTGACCAGGGTCTCGCGATTTGAGAAGGGGAAAGTTTTCATCGGCCCTGAAGAAAATGATTTCGTCCTTCTCGCCAACGCTTTTTGCAGCCTTCGTGCCACGATTGAAGTAATCGGAATTTATTTTCTCGTGGGAGCGTAACCGCCGCTGAAAACAACGATTTAGACTTTGACTGGCGGCTTGCCCGGAGTCTTAGGGCAAGCGATGCGGCTTTGCGCCGAAGCCAAATGAGGGAGCGTAATCCCCGCCGGTGAGGAATCAATGGAGCGAATGCAGCGTGGTTCGCCTGCCGGCAAAATGCCCGGTTGCTCTTGGTGTCCCCACGAATTAGTGATAGTTTTTCGCCCGGCAATCGAGGCTCACCCGCTCAGTTGCCCCTGCCAATGTAATTTCAACAGTGTACATAGCGCGAAAAAATTGTCTCTGCGAATTGTTATTTATTCCGAGGTGAAAAAATGGCCGAGTATGATGTGGTTCTCAGCTACGCGGCGGAAGATGCAGGATGGGTGGACAGGCTGGCTGAAAGCTTAAGCAGCGAAGGTGTACGCGTTCTGCATGACCCGCCGGAAACGTCGCCCAGTCGTCAATTGCAACGATGGCTGTCGGGAGATTTATCGCAGGATTACAAGCTAATAGCGGTTTGCAGCCCGCATTACTTTCGCGACGCCCAAGTGCGAACCCTGCTCGAAGGGTTTTCGCGTCAATATGCCGGCCAGTTGAAAATCCAGCGTCCGCTCATTCCGGTGCTGCCGCCCGGTGCGCCGGCCTTGTCAGTTCCCATCGCGCTCCCGCTGATAGATTTCAACAACGAGGAAGACTTCGAACTGCGCCTGCGCCAGCTTCTGGAAGCCCTGGACATCGGTCATACGCCGCAGGAATCCGGCATCAAGCAACAACTGAGGGCCTTGTTCCGCTGGGTGCGCGTGGAAAAGACCGGCCAGCAGTTCAAGGATTTGATCGCCGAACTTTACCGGCTGTTCGGTTTCGAGGTGCGTCTGGATGAACAAATCAGAGACCTGACGATTGATCTCTGGGTGGAAAAACGCAGCGGCGGTTTTCGCTTCCAGAACATGATCGAATGTGCGGAAAATCCGCTTACCGGCAGGCAGCTCGACGCGCTGACGGACAAATATAAATCCGTGCGTAATCAGGTTCCCGGTTTGAACTGCCTGCTGGTCACGGCGCAGGAACTTTCCCTGGACGCCATTGCCCAGCTCGAACGCAACGGGATTCGCGTCACCTCTTATTCCGAATTGCTGCGTTCGCTGGTTCCGCTGGATCAATACGCACACACGTTGATTGCCGATGTGGACAACTGGCGCGGCGAACGCTGGCAAGGCGAGGATTGGTTCATCCGCCCGGATGTCAAAACCGATTGGGTCAGAAACAGTCATCGCGCCTGGCAACAGATTTCCACCTGGCTGGGCGGCAAACGCGGCAATCTGCTGGCCATGCTCGGCGATCTGGGCACCGGCAAAAGCACGCTCGCGTCGTTTCTGGCATACGAAATGGCCAAAGCCTATCTGGCCGATCCATTGCGGCATCCCGCGCCGGTACTGGTCAAACTGCTCAATGTCCGCAAGGAAGTCTCGCTCGAAAGCATCATCATTTCCCATTTCAGCGAACAACTGGACAAAGCCGAAATGGACGATTTCAGTTTTTCGCGCTTTGAATATCTGGTCAGGCGAGGACGCATCGTGTTGCTCTTCGACGCCTTCGACGAAATGGCCGAGCGCGTGCGTCCGCTGGTGATGCGCAACAATCTGAAAGAACTGATTCGCCTGTCCGAACAGGGCGGCAAAGTGTTGTTGACCTGCCGCACGCACTATTTCCGCAACCGCGAAGAGCAGGAAAAACTCTTCGGTAAAGGCGCGGTTTACTTGCAAGAATTTTCCATGGCCCAGGTCGGCAGCTATCTGGCCAACGCGCGTCCGCAAACCAAGGACGAAGACCTGCGCAAAATTCAGGAGATTTACAACCTCAAGGATTTGGCGCGCCGTCCACTACTGCTGGATATGATCGTCAAAGCCATGCCGACCGTGCGCAGCGTCAACGCCGCCGCGATGTACGCCGAGTACGCCAAGCTCTGGTTCGACCGCGAACAGGAAAAAGGTCGTCTGCTCGACAAACAGGTCAAAATCAGTCTGATGCGCGAACTGGCCTGGCAAATCTGGCACGAGGAAAAACGCGCCATTTACTTTCAGGATTTGCTGCGGCTGGTGAAAGAGTTGAAAGGCCGCAAAACGCTGGATTTCGGCGACGAAGCCGAAGACGACATCGCAGAGGAAATGCGCACAGCCAGCTTTCTCAAACGCGACGACGACGGCAACTATTCCTTCGCCGACACTTCGTTCGAGGAATATTTCCTGGCCTGCAAAGTCTACGAATGCCTGAAGCGTCCGGCGGGGCCGCCCTCTATTCGCACACTGCTGCGAACACGCCTGTTCAGCCGCAAAGTGATTTTCTTTTTGGAAAAACTGATTTCCGAGGACGGCGTGACTTACGCCGTGTTCCAGCAAATCCTGCAAGGCAATTATGAAGCGCAGGTGTCTGAAAACGCCTTGCAGATTTTGTATTGGAGCGAGCGCATACGCTGCGGCATGGAGCAGGAAATCACCGATCATGAAAAACTGCGGCAAACACTCGGCCAATGCATTCCCAAAGGCGTGCAACTGGCCAACGCACGCTTGAAAGAGATAGTGCTGGAAGGCGCGGATTTGTCCGAGGCCGATTTCACCGGCGCGGATTTGGCGCAGGCCAATTTGAACCACACGCAATTGAGCAAAGCCAGTTTTCGCGGCGCGATTCTGGCGGGTGCCAGTCTGGAAAACGTCACCGCGCCGCAAGCCGATTTTCGCGAAGCGCAGTTGAGCCGCGCCGTCTTCAAACATGCCGATCTGACCAATGCCGATTTCACCGGCGTCATCAGCCGCGAAACCATCTTCGATGACAACAATCTGAATGGCGCGAAAGGTTTGAACGCCGCCGGCAGTTTGCGCAAATCCGGTTTGCAGCCCGTCGTGCAACAACTGCTGTCGCCGGGTTTGCACACACTGGCTTTCGACACCAGCGGCGAATTTTGCGCCAGCAGCGGCCACGACGGTTTGCTGGTCATTTTCCGCGTCAAGGACGAACGCCTGCTGCACGTGCTGGAAGGCCATCGGCGGCGCGCGCTGTGTTTGCAGTTTTCGCCGAGCGGAACCTTGCTGGTCAGCGGCGGCAAGGAAGGCGGCGTGCGACTGTGGTCAGTCGGCGAAGGTCGCATGCTGCACGAACACAACGAACACACGGGGCGCGTCAACGCCGTCACCTTTTCGCCCGACGGTAAATTGGTCGCTAGCGGCGGCGACGATAAAATCGTCCGTCTGTGGTCAGTGGATCAAAATCAGGTGCGCTACCTGGAAGGCTTTCAAGGCCATCAATCGAACATCAGCGCGCTGAGCTTTTCCTTCGACGGACAAAAGCTGGCCAGCGGCAGCGAAAACGGCGGCATTCGCGTTTGGGATGTCAACACAGGATACTTGATTCAAGTGCTGCGGACGGAAGACCAATCCACCGCCGTCATCAACACACTGCAATTTTCGCCCGACGGACGGATGTTGGCCGGCGGCAGCGCGGACAACCTGGTGCGACTATGGTCAGTCAGTCAGGGCAAGCTCTTGCGTGTGCTGGACGGTCACGAAGGCGAACTGGCCTCGTTACATTTTTCGCCGGACGGCCAATTGCTGGCCAGCGGCGGCAAAGACCGCACGGTGCGTTTGTGGTCGGCCAGCGGTCGCGTCAGTTACAGCATCACGCAGCAATCCCTGACCGCCCTGGCCGCCGCCAAAATTCCCAAACACGTACTGGATCGGCTGGCGCAGGTGCGCGAACAGGAAATCGCTGGCGAAGAACCATTCCTGCGTTTGCTGGCCGCCAAGGTCGGCCCCGCGCTGTCGCCGGAACTGATTCCGCAAATCCTGAAAGCCGCTGAAGTCGGCCCGCTGCTGCATTCGGTCGTCGCGCACGAAGACTGGGTTTGCGCCGTGCGTTTTTTGCCGGACGGCAAACATCTGGTCAGCGGCGGCGGCGACCGCCACGGACGTTTGTGGCAGGTGCGCAACCACACGCTCGAAGCCGTCGAATCTACCCACGTCAACAAACAATTGAAACAGCGCGTCGGCATACGCTCGGTGCGCGTTGCGCCCAGCGGTCAGATGATAGCCTTCGGCAAGGAAGACAACCTGGTTTATCTGTGGCGCACCAACAGCAGCCAGCCGCATCGCACTCTGGAAGGCCACACGGACTTGATTCGCGCCGTGGATTTATCAACCGACGGCCAACTGGCCGCCAGCGGCAGCGACGACGGCACCGTGCGCATCTGGTCTGCGGAAGACGGCAGCCTGCTGCACACCGGCGAAGGCCACAAAGGCCGCGTCACTTCCCTGCACTTTTCGCCGAAAGACCCTGTTCTGGCCAGCGGCAGCGAAGACCGCTGCGTCGGCCTCTGGCTGGTGAATACAGGACAATTGTCCAACACGCTGCGCGGGCATCAGGGCGCGGTCAACGCCGTGCAGTTTTCGCCCGACGGTTCGCTGCTCGCCAGCGCCAGCGAAGACAAAACCGTCTGGTTGTGGTCCGCCATCAAAGGTCAAATTCCCAAAGTGCAGAAAAAACTGGAAGGCCATGTAGCAGGCATTCAGGCCGTGGAGTTTTCGCCGAACGGCGTCTGGCTGGCGACTGCCGGCAAGGAAGGCTTGGTGCGATTATGGCTGGCCATCAGCGGACGCCCGCGCCACGTGCTGGACGGCCATACGGACGTTGTCACCACGCTGCGATTTTTCCCTGATTCCTCGCGCATCGCCACGGGCGGCGAAGACGGCGGCATTCAAATCTGGAACGTCACCAGCGGCGAACTCGTCCGTTCGCTGCCTGGACATTTAGGCAAGGTCTACAGCATTGATCTTTCCCGCAACGGCAAATACCTGATTGCGGGCGGAGCCGCCGGACGCGCGCAAATCTGGAACACCGAAACCGGGCAAACGGTCTTGTACCGCTACGCCTTCAGCCCGGAAGCCTGGCTGGATTTGCTGCCCGACGGGCGTTTCAACGCTTCCGCCGAAGGCCGCCGCCATCTGTGTTACACCGAAATGGGCGAATTGAATTCCCATTCCGCCGAAATCCTGATGACGGACTTTCACGACCCCGAAGCCGTTCACGCCTTGCTGGAACAATTTTCCCAGCCCATCGGTCAGTGACCCGGCAGGCCGTGTCGCCCGTCAACCCACGCGCTTTCCGCGTCCCTGCCAATACTTGTCGCGGAGCAGGTTTTTCTGAATCTTGCCGGTCGCCGTGCGCGGCAGCGCGTCAATGAAGCTGACCGATTTCGGGCATTTGTAATGTGCCAGATTCTCGCGACAGAAATTGATGATCTCGGTTTCGGTTGCGGCCTGGCCTGCTTTCAGCACAACCAGCGCGGCGGGAACTTCGCCCCATTTTTCGTCCGGGATGGCGATGCAGGCGGCTTCGAGCACCCACGGATGTTTGTAAAGCATGCCTTCGACTTCGATGGAGGAGATGTTTTCGCCGCCGGAAATAATCAGATCTTTCTTGCGATCCACGATTTCGATCATGCCCTCGGCGTCCATTGTGGCCATATCGCCTGTGTGGAACCAACCGTCCACTATCACGGCGTCGGTCGCTTCGGGCTGCCGCCAATAACCTTTCATCACTACGTTGCTGCGCGCGATGACTTCGCCGACCTGCTGGCCGTCAGGTACGACATCGTTGCCGTCTTCGTCCACGACACGAGTTTCGACACCGAGCATCGTGTAGCCCGTGCGCGTTTGCACGCGGTATTTTTCTTCCGTCGGCCAGTCGCGCATGTGCGGTTTGACTTTGCTGACGGTCAGGAAAGGCGAGGTTTCAGTCAGGCCGTAAATTTGAATCACCTGCCAGCCCAGACGTTCCTGCATGCCTCTGATTAAAGCCATTGGCGGCGCGGAACCGGCCGTGGCCACGCGCACGCCTTCGCGCGGCAAGGTGTTTTGCTGAGATTCCGTCAGTGGATGGTTGAGCGCCAGGTTAATCATCGTCGGCGGCATGCAGGCGAAAGTCATGCCTTCACGCGTGGCCAGATCGAAAAATCCGCCCGGTTCATATTTTTTGACGATGACGTGTTTGCCGCCCACACCCGTCACCGCGTAAGGCAGTCCCCAGCCGTTGCAATGAAACTGCGCCAGCGTGTGCAGATACACATCGTCGTGCTTCAGGCCGAATTCGATGATTGAGTTCATGGCGTTGATGTACAGGTTGCGATGCGTCAGCATCACGCCCTTCGGCTTGCCCGTTGTGCCGGAAGTGTAAAGAATCGTGGCAATGTCGTTTTCATCAACTTCGGCGGGCGCGGGGGATTCGCTGGAAGCGGCGTCAAGCAGATCGTCGTAATTTTGCCAGCCTTCGGGAAGCTTGCCGTCGTCGGTAAAGGCTATAAAGTGCTGGATGGTCGTCAGTTCCTCGCGGATGGATTCGATGGCTGGAATCAACCAGTCTTCGACAATCAGTATTTTGGCTTCGGCGTGGTTCAGGATGTAGTTGAAATCATCGGCAATCAGCCGGAAGTTGATGGGCATATAGACCGCGCCCATCAAGGGCGCGCCGAAAAAGCCGTCCAGCAGACGATGATCGTTTTGCGAAATGATGGCGACGCGTTCGCCCTCCGCCACGCCCAGGCCTCGCATCAGGTTGGCCCAGCGGTTCACGCGCTCGCCCACCTGATGGTAGGTCAGGCGAACACTGCCGGAAACGACGGCTTCCTGCGGTCCGTAAACGGCCACGGCGCGTTTGAGAAAGTCGTATTCATTGAGGGGGACAATCATGACAAATTCCTCCGAGGTGTTTTGGATTTTCGATTTTGTACTGCCTCAGCTTGAGAAGGCCGCGCCTGGCTGCGGGGATTGCGGCGGCAAGATACTTCGAACAGATGAAGAGCTTGCTCCCAAGGCTCGCAGCCTGGAAGAGGGCGGCATTCACGCTTCAGGGACTTTGAACTTTCCGGCGGCAGTCACGGCTTTTTGAACTTATAAAGTAAATGTATGCCCTGCCGTCGCGCGCCCCCAAAACCGAACCACGAACGATCCAGCAGATACCCCTGGAGTTGAAACGCTTGCGAGTGCATCAACTCGAAACCGGCGGCCTGAAAATCTTCCGCACGCAGACCGTATTCTTTCGGCCCCACGCGCTCATCCCATAAGACCAGCGTGCCTGCAGGCAGTTCGGCCAGCAGGCGCTGATCTTGTTCGCGGTTGTGCGTGAAGCCGGGATTTTCCCACGGATCGCGGTCGAACAAAATACAGGAGTAGGGTTTGCTCCAAATAAACTTACTGATTTCCGGCGGCGCGGCTTGCGATTGAAACCACGCAAAGGCCGCGTTGATAGCCACGGCATCGCGCGACCATTCCGCGCCGTCGGCATAAACGAAATTGATCCAGGCCGAAGTCCCCAGCAAAACGGCTGCACAACCCGTTTTAATCGGACGCGAAACCAGCGCGAAAAATCCGGCCAGTCGGTTCCAGCCCGCCAGTGTAATCAAAGCGATGGCCGGCGAAATGGCCACCAGATAACGCGGATAACCCGCCGATCCCAACAAGCCGTAAGCTCGCAAAATGGTGTGCAGCACGAACAAAAACAAAAACGACGATGTGAGCGTCGGCAATTGCCTACGCTTCAGCAGCCAAACCAATCCGTAAACAAACACAGGCAGCAGCAACAAACCCACGACTTCCGGCAACCGGCTGGGAAAGGCGACCATTCCGTGCGCGCCGTAAACCGTGCCGGTCAGCGGCCAGTTATTAGGCCAGTTGTGTTTGATAAACAGCGGATCCCCCGTCAGCAACAGCGCCGCCAGCCACCACAAAAACGAACCGGCGGCCAGCCAGAACAATCGGATTGCGGATTGCGGATTGCAGATTGCAGATTCAAAACTTTCAGGCATTTTCTCCAAAGCCTTTTTCCAACCGGAAATTTGCAATCCGAAATCCGCAATCCGCAATACCCAGACGGCCCACAAAACGCCGAGAAAAAAGCCTTCCGGGCGCGCTAGAATCATCAGCGAAGCGACGGCCATTCCCGCCTTGATCCAACCGCGATGATGCAGGCGCAACGCGACGACAAAAACCAGCGCGAAGATCGGCTCGGTCATCGTGTCGGCGCAAAAAAGGAAAAACGAAGGCTGCAAAAACAACAACGCGATGCTGAGCGGCGCGCGCGGCATCTTGAACTCTTCCGCCAAACGCCAGGTTTGCCAGGCCGTGGCCAGGCAAATCACCACGGTCAACGCCCGCGCCGAGCGAAACCCAACAAGCGACGGAAAGGCATAAACAAAAGTGAACAACGGACGCGACCAAACGCCGACAAACAGGTCGTGATGCGTCCAGGCCCAGCGCGAAAACAAGTAATGCTGTCCGCCGTCCATCTGACAACTGTCGTCGAACAAAAACAGCATCGCCGCGCCAGCAGCCGCGCAGAGCAGTAACCAGAAATAAACTTGAAAACTGGAGGAGGAAGAGGGATTCATCGCGGCGCGGATGTTAGAGGAACTTTGACCGGTTGGCGAGCCAGGTGGAGACGCAAAAATTTGCGTCTCCACCTGCTTGCGTCTCTACCTTCGGGCTAATTTCATTCGTAAAACAGTGCAAAAAAAAAGTTGTCGGACTTTGGCAAAATTGAATGCGGTCTCGTGCCCGTCTCAATTTAAGCATTTACCACATTATTTCGCCCTATTCGCGGCAACGAGCACAATATAGTGTGGTGTTGAGCCGATTGAGGTTGACGCGGCATCCATCCCGTTTCGGCTTAAACATTGGAAATTTCCGCTGAATAAAGTGAAAACTGAAGTTGCAAGCGTGAAACCATTGAAAAAAGAGCATTTACAGCTTTTAACCGCCGTGCTATCTTCCGCGCACCTTAAACAAAGCATTAAGCAAACAGGTTCAAGTGCAGTTACCGGGCGGTTCGGTCGAGCCGCTTCGCAAACATCAACGACAACTTTTGCAGTACAGCATCCCGCGCGAAAGAACTTGGGAAAGTTCCGGCATTGGCGGGAAACGGATAACGAGCTGGCGGCTCGTTGTCACCTAACAACCCAAATCAAGAATTTCGGAGGTGTAATTTGAAACGGGTAGCCAATTCATACTCAGCAAGGACTCGCGCGGCTCAGGCAATCGCGGTGCGCACGCATGCGATGCCCGCCGGTGGGCGTGCGACAACCAAAGCCAAAGCGGAAAAATGGATTCCGCATATTCCCAACTATGTCTGGCTGGCAATGATCGTGTTGAGCTTCGCAGCCTTGTCGGTTTCGACTTATCTGCGCGCGCAGCAGGCGGAACAGGAAGCCGTGCAGTCGCACGCCGTCGTCACTTCGCGGGCGGAAAACATGAAAGCCGCGAACAAACATCTCAAACAACAAACCGAACAAATCAAAACCAACCCGCGCGCCGCCGAACAAGCCGCGCAAAAACAACTGCGCGT
>CAZRXE010001237.1:0-2134 GCA_964603695.1 uncultured Heliomicrobium sp. | reverse complement strand
GGCGGAACGGGGGAACCCGGCATGAACTTCTCGGATCCTTTTGTGTCATTAGGCCTTTGCGTCGTTGGTGGACCGACCGTCCTCTTGGCGGTGCTGGGGTTGACTTCGCTTTTGGACAGGCCGCTCAGCGAGCGGACAATCGCCCGCTGCACACAATTTGCCGTGATGATCGGCATGCTGGCGTCTCTGGGCATTCTGGCACTGATGTTGTCGCGAGAAATTTTCATCGTCCCGATTGAATTAGGGGACTGGGTTGCGCTGCCAGAACAGCATTTTCATTTTCATGTCAAATTCGTGTTTGATCGGCTTTCGGTGCCGATGGTGATTTTGTCATTTGTTCTTTGCGGAACCGTCGGCGCGTTCGCCAGCAAGTATCTGCATCGCGAACAGGGTTACAATCGGTTCTTTGTGCTTTATGCCTTGTTTCTACTGGGGATGATCGTCTCGTCTCTGGCAGGGACGATCGAGACGTTGTTCCTTGGTTGGGAATTGGTTGGCCTCTCGTCTGCGCTGTTGGTCGCGTACTTCCATGACCGGCCAGGTCCAGTCCACAATGGGCTGCGGGTATGGAGCGTCTACCGCGTGGCGGACGCCGCCTTCCTGGTGGCTGCACTGACGCTGCATCACCTGACGGGCGAAGGAGATTTTAGCCGGCTGATGGGGGACGGCCCCTGGCCGGAAGGGCACGCCACCGTGGCAGCAAATCAGGCGTTATTCGTGGGATTATTGTTGCTGGTCGCGGCTGCGGGAAAATCAGCGCTGGTGCCATTCTCGGGTTGGCTGCCGCGTGCGATGGAAGGGCCGACTCCGTCGAGCGCAGTATTTTACGGCGCGCTGTCGGTCCACTTGGGGACCTTTCTGTTGCTGCGCGTCAGTCCCATCCTGGAACTGTCCCCTTGGTTGGAGTGGGCTGTGGTGATCCTGGGCCTGGCCTCGGCCGCGTTCGCAGCAATGGCCGCCCGCGCACAGACGGATGTGAAGAGCGCCTTGGCCTTCGCCTCGTTGGTGCAAGTAGGAATCATCACTGCCGAGATCGGCTGTGGACTGCGGTACATCGCCTTGGTGCATATCATCGGCCACGCCTGTCTGCGGACATTGCAGTTGCTGCGGGCGCCGTCGTTGTTGCATGACTATCACACGCTGGAAAACGCTCTCGGCGAGCATTTGGCGCCGCGCCCCAGCCTGTGGCGGGGGCTGACACCGCAGTTTGCCCGCCGCTGGCTGTACCGATTTGCCTTGGAGCGAGGCTATTTGGACGGGTTCTTACAGGAATACCTGACCGCGCCGTTTGTCCGCGTGTTTCGCTGGTGCGACGGAATGGAGCGACGCTGGACAGACATGCTGGCCGGCAGCGCTTCGCGCGAATCAGATGTCATTCATTCTCCGGCTGAGGATTTTGAAAAAATCGTATGATTACCCTGCGCTTTCCCTGGCTGGAACTGTCCGTTCTGACGCCGCTTTTAGGAGCGGTGTGGGTGTCGCGCATACGCGACCCAGAACGAGCGCAGCACAAATGTACGACTGTGCTGGTAGCCACGTTGTGCTGCACCGTTGCGAGTTGGCTGGAGTTCAGCACGCTGCATCTGTTTGAGGCCGGCGACTCCTGGACCATGGTGAATCAGGTGTTGGGCGATGGGGCGGTGGTCGTCGATGAGCTCAGCGCTCCTCTGCTTCCGCTGGCGGCCTTGTTGTATCTGCTGACGGTTGCCGTGACTCCAAGGACCAAAGTCAGCCGCATGTCTTTTACCGGGACGCTGGTCTCGCTGGCAATCTTGCTGGCCACTTTGTGTTGCAAGCAGCCTTGGGGGCTGATCGGACTGCTCGTCCTGGGCACAGTCCCGCCGTACCTGGAACTGCGCACGCGACGCAAGCCGACTCGTGTGTATGTCTTGCATATGGCTTTGTTTGTGATCCTGCTGATTGCCGGGTATGGCATGGCCGCCTCTCAGGAGATTGCGCCCCAATACGCCATGTGGGGCATGGGCCTACTGATTGCGGCCGTCCTGTTGCGCAGCGGCATCGTGCCGGTTCATTGCTGGATGACCGATCTTTTCGAACACGCCTCATTTGGAACGGCGTTGTTGTTTGTCACTCCCATGGTCGGGGCTTATGCCGCTGTGCGGCTGGTGTTGCC
>CAZRXE010001236.1:0-2249 GCA_964603695.1 uncultured Heliomicrobium sp. | reverse complement strand
GTGCGAAAGTCCGGTTCGCTGACGATTTCGAGCAAGGGAGTTCCGGCACGATTCAAATTGACATGCGATTTTGAGGGATCGCCCAGATCGTGTACGGATTTGCCGGCGTCTTCTTCGATGTGCGCGCGTGTAATGCGAAAGCGCTTGAGCTGCCATTCGGTAGGCCGTCCGCCTTCATCGCGTTCGCTGGTCAAAATTTCGACCGCGCCGTGTTCCGAAAACGGTTTGTCGTATTGCGAAATCTGATAGCCCTTCGGCAGATCGGGATAAAAGTAATTCTTTCGCGCAAAGATGGATTCATTGCGAATCTTCAGATTAAGCGCCAGCGCAGCCTTGCCCGCGTTAATGACGACTTCGCGGTTGAACACAGGCAGCGCGCCCGGCAAGCCCAGGCAGACCGGACAAGTATTGTCGTTCGGTTCCTGGCCGAACTGCGTCGAACAAGCGCAAAAGATTTTCGAATCGGTATTGAGTTGCGCGTGGACTTCCAGGCCGATGACGGCCTCCCAACCTTCTTTCACTGCGGTTCTCCTTGCAGAGTTTGATGATTTCCCAGGCGATGAAGCGGCGGATTATAGCATGAGCCTCTTTGATGAAAACCGGCGGCGCGGATCAGACCAAGCGCCGCCAGACCAACAGAACCACCGCCGTCACCAGCCCGGCCAGCAGCAGCCGGAATGCCACATCCAGGTCGTGTTGCTTGTCGCGCACCAGTTGCTGCAAGCGGTCGCGGATTTCATTGGGCGATTTCAGCCGCACTTCCATGCCTTCGGTCTTCAGCACTTTCAGGCACAGGTAAAGCGCAATCAGCCACGGAATCGGCGGCAAGGCGAAAAACCATTTCAGTGGCACATCCATCGTTTTCGGAATGAAGTCGGCAAAGCCCAGCACGCCGATGTAAATCGTCTGCATTGCGCCGAGTCCAGTCATCATGGATTTGGCCGCTTCGCGCACAGCGGTCAGCGAGACGGAGTCGGTCAGCATCTTGCGCCCTTGTTCCAACCAGAACAGATGTTCCGGGTCGGCGCGCGGACTGTCGGGAATGTCTTCGCCGGTGAACAGTTCCGGCGACTTGGGAGAGGGTTCTTTGGATTCCGACATGGTTTGACCTTCCTACACATTGCCCGCAAAAGCGGACGATTGTTTCAGCCCGCGAATGCGGGCGACAGCGTAAAGACTGGGGTGGAGCGCCGCAGGCGCGCAACCCCAGGATAAATCTTCAAATTACGGGAGCCTGTGAAACAGGCGGCGGCGATTTGGTTTTAATCGCACTGCATTGTAGAGGCTGTCGCTCGCTTCGCGAGCTTGCCTGGGAACGCTTCGGCATTCCTGGGGTTACGCGCCTGCGGCGCTTCACCCCAGGCTCTATGCTGTCGCCCGCTTCGCGGGCTGGGTTCAAATGTATTTCTCGTCATATTCTATGCCGTTGGATTTCAGGAATTTCAGGAATTCATCGCGGAAAGATTGTTTTTGATGATGTTCTTTCTGGCGGGCGATGTAATCCCGGACTTTCTCGACGTTCGATTCGCTGACGGTGAATGCGCCGTAACCGCGTTGCCACGAGAAATCTTTCAACTCCGGAAACACATCGTGCATCCAGCCGGAAGCATTTGCCTTCAAGTCGCGCAGCACGTCCGACAGTGCGTTGTCCGGTCGTAACTTGGCTAACACGTGAACATGATCTTGCGTGCCGTTGATGCCGAGCGAAACTCCTCCCAACCCGCGAATCGCGCCGCCGATGTATTCATAAAGTCGCGCCTGGCAGTCGTCCGTCAGCAAAGGTCGGCGGTCTTTGGTCGAAAAGACAACGTGATAGATCAGATTGGTGTAGGAACTGGACATGGCTGTGTCTCCAAAAGTTATTGCTCGCCGGGGCGAACGAATATGGTTTTTTGAATCGTTGGTTGGGATAAAACATTGTTTGTCGAAACCCCCAACCCACAAATGCCGAACTTGTCAGCCCGCGAAGCTGGCGACAGCATACAGCCTGGGGTGGAGCGCCGCAGGCGCGTAACCCCAGGTCAGCGCGCAAATACCGAACATTCAGCCCGCGAAGCGGGCGACAGCATAGAGCCTGGGGTGGAGCGCCGCAGGCGCGCAACCCCAGGTCAGCGTAAAGTTACGCATCCCAGCCCGCGAACGCGGGCGACAGCGATTGGCGCAACACCGATAACCGAAATCCGCAAAAACTGTCGCCCGCTGCGCGGGCTTGACTGGTTTCATCGCACCTTCCTGGGGTTACGCGCCTG
>CAZRXE010001235.1:0-6954 GCA_964603695.1 uncultured Heliomicrobium sp. | reverse complement strand
CACGTGGCGCAAGAATAAAGCAGCCATCATCTGGGAAGGCGAACCTGGGGACACGCGCGTTCTGACCTACCAGGATCTGTACCGCGAAGTCTGTAAGTTCGCCAATGTCCTGAAGAAGCTCGGCGTCACCACGGGCGACCGGGTCACCCTCTACATGCCGATGATCCCCGAGTTGGCGATCGCCATGCTGGCCTGTGCTCGCATCGGCGCGACGCATTCGATCATCTTCGGCGGCTTTTCGGCGGAAGCTTTGAAAGACCGCATCAACGACGCACAAGCCAAAGCCGTCATCACAGCCGACGGCGGATTCCGTCGCGGCACCGTCGTCCAACTGAAACCCGCAGTGGACGAGGCCATCAAAGGCTGCCCGACCATCGAGCAAGTCGTTGTCGTCGAACGCTGCAAAAATCAGGTTCACATGGAGATCGGGCGCGACCATTGGTATCACCAGTTGATGGAGACCGCCTCGGACGTTTGCCCGGCGGAACCGCTAGACGCCGAACATCCGCTATACATTCTTTATACGTCGGGCACGACCGGAAAACCCAAAGGCATCGTTCACACCACGGGCGGTTATTCGGTTCACACCTACATCACATCGAAATGGGTTTTCGATCTGAAAGACGAAGACACTTATTGGTGTACGGCTGACATCGGCTGGGTGACAGGCCACAGCTACATAGTTTACGGCCCGATGCAGAACGGCGCGGCAGTGGTGATGTATGAAGGCGCGCCGAATACGCCGGACTTCGGACGCTTCTGGCAAATCGTCGAACGCCACAAGGTCAACATTCTTTACACCGCGCCGACAGCCATCCGCACTTTCATCAAATGGGGCGAGCAATGGCCGTTGAAATACGACTTGTCGAGTTTGCGCTTGTTAGGCAGCGTCGGCGAACCAATCAATCCTGAAGCCTGGATGTGGTATCACAAGATCATCGGCAAGGAACGCTGCCCGATTGTGGATACCTGGTGGCAAACGGAAACCGGCGGCATTTTGATTTCGCCGATTCCCGGCGCGGTTCCAACCAAACCCGGTTCGGCCACGCTTCCCTTCCCCGGCATAGTGCCGGATATTCAAACGCGCGAAGGCGAATCGGTCGGCGACAATCAAGGCGGTTTTCTGGTTATCACGCGCCCCTGGCCGGGAATGCTGCGGACGATTTACGGCGACCCTGAACGCTTCAAAAAACAATACTGGTCGGACATCAAAGGCTGCTACTTCACAGGCGATGGAGCGCGCCGCGATGACGACGGATATTTTTGGTTGATGGGCCGCGTGGACGATGTAATCAACGTCAGCGGTCATCGTTTGGGTACGATGGAAGTCGAAAGCGCGCTGGTGTCGCATCCGTCCGTGGCCGAAGCCGCCGTCGTCGGTCGCCCGGATGATCTGAAGGGGCAGGCAGTTTCCGCTTTCGTCACGCTCGAATCCGGGCATCACGCTTCGGATGAATTGAAAGAAGAACTTCGCCGCCACGTCGCCAAAGAAATCGGCGCGATGGCCAAACCCGACGACATACGTTTCACCGACATGCTGCCGAAAACCCGCTCCGGAAAAATCATGCGCCGCTTGTTGCGCGACATCGCTTCGGGCGCGCAAACCATCGGCGACACCACCACGCTGGAAGACTTTTCAGTGCTGGCCAAATTGCGTGAGGATGAAGAATAGGAGTAACAGCAATGAGGCTTTTATCAATCGTGGCGATTCTGCTGGCAACGATTTGCTTGCCGGCGTTGGCGTGGCAGGAAACCAAACAGGAGATTCCGCCGATTCGGAACTTCCTGAAGGTCAGCGAAGACTTCTGCACCGGCGCGCAGCCGCGTTTGGAGCATCTGGCGCAACTCAAAGCGGACGGCGTCAAAGCCGTTATCAATCTGCGCCAGCCCAGCGAACACGGCGCGGAGAAAGAAGAAGCCGAAGCCAAGAAGCTGGGCTTGCGCTATTTCAACATCCCGGTCGTTTACGGCAATCCGAAAGACGAACAGGTGGATGAGTTCCTGAAGCTGACGGACGACGCGGCCAATCGTCCGGCCTTTGTTCATTGCACGGCGGCGATTCGCGTGGGCGCGTTCTGGATGATTCGCCGTGTGTTGCGCGACGGCTGGACGGTGGAAAAAGCCGAAGAGGAAGCGAAGAAAGTCGGTCTGGTCAATGCGCCTCATTTGAATGAGTTCGCGCGCAAATACATCGAAACGCACCGCAAAAACTGATGCTCAAAAAGTTTCTCTCCTCTCGGGCGCGCAACCTAACCTTGATGTTGTTGCTGCTCTCACCGCTGGCTTACCTCGGCGGAATCTGGTTGCTGCTGAAATACGATGCGCAGTCGCAAGACGGCCTGGCAATTGATCGCGCGCAGGCGATTCAAATTGCGTCGGGCATGGCTGCGTCGAAGGGAATTAACCTGACCAACTGGAGCAGCATTTGCTGGATCAAGACCGACAACGACCTGCACTATTACCAGCAATTGCCCGGCAATACCGAAAGCGAGATGGCGCGGAAGGTCTACCCGGCTTCGCGCGTGGCGGTGCTGTTTCGTGCGCCCGACCGCAGCGAGGTTTTTGAAGTGGAAATGGCCACGGACGGGCGCGTCATAGCCTACAGCTACAGGACGCCGAAATTCGCCGATGCCGAAGACCCCGGCGAACCCGAAGCCAGGAGAATTGCGTTGGAGGCGTTGCAACGCAGACTGGCGGAAGCGGGAATTCCTTACTCCGGCGAATTGGAATTGGACTCACCTGCGGGCAGAACGCCTCCGCCGCCTGGGCCTGGGCCGATGCGGGCGGGGCCGAAAGGCGTGAATCGCCGATATACCTGGCGCTGGCCACTGCATTCCATCAGCGAACTGAAGCTGGAAAGCGTGCTGATGGTGAATGGCGCGAATCTGCTTTCGGAGCGATTGCAAGCCAATATCGCGCCGGACTTCATCAGCGCCCATCACAATCCCAGAAGATGGCTGAAAATTTTAAGCGTGCTTGCCTTTGGGCTGGTGGCGACACTGAGCGTAATTTTCGGCATTTATCGTTTCGTGCAGCGCGCTCGGCAAAAAGAAGTTTCCTATCAACGCGTGGTTGTGTTGGTTTTCGGATTCAGCGCTGCGCTGTCCAGTTTCGTTCTGGCTTCGGATTTCGTCATTGCGCAGGTGGCCGGCAGCCCTGGATTTCCGGTGCCGGACTGGGCGATTCAGTTTTCGACGGTGATGATCTATCTGGTCGTCGGACTATTTGTCGGCATGGCTTACGGCGGAGGCGAAGGCGACATTCGCGAAGCCTTTCCTGGCAAGCTCGCCTCGCTGGATGCGCTATTGATGGGCAAGGTTTTTTCGCGCAACGTCGCACGCTCCGTGGTTGCGGGCTTGGCAGTGGGAGGCTGGTTGTTTTTCGGTTTCCGTCTGGTCACCTGGCCCTGGACTTCGACGCCCGGCAAAGGCGAACCGCCGGAGCCATTGACCAGCGCCTGGCTTGGCCATTTTCCAACTTTCGCTTCTTTTGCCGTCTGGCCCAGCGATGTAATGGTGATTATCGTCATCGGTTTGCTGGTTCCACTGCCGTTCTTTTTGCGCCGCCGCAAACTCGGACGCGCCCGAATGCTGTTCGTGTTTCTATTCATTTGGGCTTCCTGCGCCGCGCCTTACATGGATTTTCGCCCGTGGGAAGGAACCTTGTTGACGGCCACGGTCAGAGCCGCTTTGGTGTTGTTCGCGTTCTTAAGCTTCGATCTATTGGCGGCGATTGTCGCGGTTTCCGTGCCGACGTTCTTTTCTTTTGCGCTGGGGATGGCCATCCAGCCCGCGCCGTCCATACGACAGTCCGGCCTGATTGCACTGTCAATGGTGGCGCTGCTGCTGCTGGTGGAACTGTACTTTTTCTTCAAAGGCAAAGTTTACGCCGAAGAAGAAGTCCGCCCGATCTATGCCGGTTTGCTGGCCGAACGCCTTTCGATGCAGGCGGAAGTTTCAGCCGCCAGTCAGGCGCAGCAACGGTTGATGCCAGTCATTTTGCCGCAAAGCAAATACTTTTCGATTGCCGCCAAGTGTCTGCCTGCCTATGAAGTCGGCGGAGACTTTTACGATGTGTTTGAACTCGAACCCGGCAAGATCGGCTTGTTGATTGCGGAAGGCGGCGGGCGAGGACTCGGCTCGGCGCTTTCCATCGCCTTTGCCAAAGGCTTTTTGATGCCGAAAATTTTAAGCAACAGTCAAACGGACGATTCACCCACGGAAATCATTCGCGGGCTGCAAAGCCGTCTGGCGACCTTGCTTGATGAAGATTCGGCGGTCGGTCTGGCTTACATTGTGATTGACGCCGGCGACGGGCGCTTGCGATACGCCCGAACAGGTGCTTATCCGGTGGTGACGACAAGCAGGAAGACTTCCGACAACCTGCAAAAAATAGAAGAGACCGAACTCAAATTCGCCGTTCGCGGCAGTGCCGAAAAACACGTCACCGTCATCGAAGGCTCACAGCATTTGGACGAAGGCGACAGCGTCGTTATTTACACCGACGGTCTGGTCAAAAGCTGGCGGCTAAACCGAAAAGTGCCCGAAACGGAACTAGCCGCCGTGCTGAAAGGTGCGGGCGAAAAAGCCTCCGAAGGTTTGCAACAGGCGCTGGCCGACAACCTTAACAAATGCTCCCAGTATGCGCGCAAACAAGGCGCGGAAGACGATCTGACGGCGGTCATCGTCCGGCTGGACAAGATCGAAACCGACTAACCTTAAAGACTCTGGAACGCACGCAGTGCGCGCGTGCTTGGCTTTCCCAGAGGCAGGAGACTTTGCTTGACGACATTGCGAAGCTGGCTGATGCTGATTGTTGTTTCCTTGCTCGGTTATGCGGCGACTTTTTTGATTTTTCCGAAAGTGATGCCCGCAGCGCATTGGAATCACAATGTTGACCGCGACACCGCCGTGGCACTCGCCAAAAAAGCTTTGCGCGATTTCGGCGTAGACGGCATCAACTGGGATCAAGTCGGCTCCGGTCTGAATGAGGCGGATGTTTCGTCCGAATACAACCGTCGCCGCGAGTTTTATTTGAGCCGGGAGCCAAACGGCGTCGGACAGCCTTACCTCACACCGCTAGATGTCAGCGTCAAGTTTATTGATTTCAAAACTCACCGCAGAGCCTCCGTTACAGTCAATTCCAAAGGCCGATTGCAGCGATTTGAGGTCTTCAACCCGCCTCTCAAAAAAAGCGAAGAGGGAGAAAACGACAAGGCACGTCCCACTGATGTCTCGGACGCCGATAAACAGTTGGCTGAAACAACCGTCAAAACTTTGTGGGGCGAAGTCCTGACTTCAGCCAAACTCACCGAAGCCAACGTCACCAGACAGGGGTCGCGATTTGTTTGGAAAACCGAAGACCCGCGAATGAAGCTGCTGGCCAGAGTGCTGGTGCGCGAAGGCAAGATCAAACAAGCTTTGCTGGAACACGAATTCACGCGCCTGCTCGATCAGGAATTTGAAACCCGTCGCAGCATGGCCCTTCGCATCTTGTCCAATTCAGAAGGCGTGACCATCTGGTTGCCGATTTTCCTGGTGGCGATTTTTTATTTCGTTGGCATCGCATTGAATCGAATCCAGCACAAACAGGCATTGATCTTTCTGGCTGCCGTCTTTGTGCTGGTCACGGTTTATAACTGGATGCAAGGCGTCTCAGTTACGCTGGACGATGGAATGCAGGTTGGTGGCGGTTACTGGCTGATCAAACTCCTTTCCGGGTTATTCTTCCTCCTCGGCATGCTGTTTGTTGCAGGTTCTCTTTATTTCGTCTGGGCTGCCGGGCAGTCGCTGGCCATCAGAATTCCCAATCGCCCAACTATCAGCCTGGAACTGATTTTGAAAGGCAAACTGCTGACAAAGCCGATTGCCCGCAGCGTTACCGTCGGTGTGCTGAGCGGTGGAATACTTGTCGTTCTTCCCTTTTTGCTCGCCGTCAGTCGGTTGATTCCGGGAATGGAACTGGATTCCGCCAACCTGGAAGATCATTTCGTGTCTTCCTTCCCCACGACTTCGGCAATACTGAATGGATCGCAGTATCTGGCGTTCGTAGTTTTCGGATTCCTCGCCGTGTTGATTCAGGTTTATGTGAAGCGTCCGACGGCGGTGCGCGCGTTGGTTTTCGCCACAACGGCGGTGGGCTTGCTGGGAACGGTTTCAGTCAGCCGATCAGTGGCGGGTTTGATCCTCACAGCCTTGCTAAAGGCATTGGCGTTGACGGTACTCTACTTCCGAAGCGATTTGCTGGCGGTCATCGTCAGTCTGGGAGCATCGCAAACAGCACTCAACGCAGTGGCGATGCTGGCTCAACCTTCGGCGTCCTTGAAGTCTTCGGGTTGGAAGATGATTGGATTGCTGGCGGCGTCAGCGACTGTTGGATTGATAGGCGTTTGGAAGTTTCGTGAAGTCGCGGAAGAGGAAACAGCAATTCCGCTTCAGTTACTACAAACCCGTGACGAACGCGAACGCTTGAAAGCAGAGTTCAGCGTCGCCCAACGCGCCCAACAACAAATGCTCCCAGACGCCCCGCCTCAAATCCCAGGTCTAGAAATTGCCGCCATCTGCAAACCCTCCAAAGAAGTCGGCGGCGATCTCTATGACTTCATTTCGTTATCAGACGGACGTCTGGGAATTGTCGTCGCTGATGTTTCAGGTAAAGGAGTTCCGGCGTCACTGTATATGACCTTGACCAAAGGCTTGCTGGAATCCGTTTCCGAAAACACCAGCGATCCGGGAGAAATCCTGCGCGAGGTCAACCGCCATTTGTACGAAGTCTGCCGCCGCAAGATGTTCGTCACGCTTTTTCTGGGCGTGATTGATCCGGCGACCAGACAAATGGCTTATGCGCGGGCCGGTCATAATCCGACGGTTTTCCGCTGTGCAGCCCGGCAGGAAACCAGTTTATTGCGCCCGAAAGGAATGGGACTGGGCTTGAACAGCGGAAAGACTTTCAATC
>CAZRXE010001234.1:0-1624 GCA_964603695.1 uncultured Heliomicrobium sp. | reverse complement strand
TCGTCGGGCAGCGCATCCACCTTGATGCGCACGGTTTGTCCCGGCTGCACGCGACCCGCGTAGGCTTCTTCGACCACCGCTTCCAGGCGCAGCGTCGTCAGGTCGGGGATTTGCAGGATGACTTCGTGATGACAGGTTTGTTCGCCGACTTTGCGTTTGACGTTGCCAGAAAGAACTTTGTAGATCAGCGTGCCGGCGATGGGTGCTTTGACCACGCAGGCTTTCTGCCGCTCTTCGGTCTGCTGGACGCGCAAGCGAATCTTGGCGATGTTGTTTTCAAAGACTGACAACTCAGCCTTCGACACCTGTTCGAGCGATTGCACTTTTTGCGTCAGGAGTTTTGTTTGTTGATCGGCCTGCTCGAATTCGATCTGGAATTCTTTTCGTTCGCGCGCCGACTGAATTTCAGGATCAGCCTGGAGTTTGTGGCGGGTGGTTTCGAGCTTGACTTTGGCCTCTTCGAGCGCGACGCGCAGGTCGCGCATCTGTACGTCGTATTCCAGCCGACGCCGCGTCAACTCTTCTTCGTTCTTGCCGAGTTCGGCCTGATATTCGCGCAGCTTCTGGTTGATTTCCTGCGTGTCGAGTTCCATCACCATCTGGCCCGCCTCGATGTGTGTGCCCTCAGGCGTCATACGCGCGATTTTGAAGAAATGTGGATCACTGGAAATGGGCGCCGTAATGTCCACTGAACGTGCCGCGCCCAACATCCCAATGATCGGGACTTCGAGGGCCAGATCGCCGCGCTGCACGGTTTCCAGCTTGACGCCGCCGGGCTTGGCGCGATTCACCGACCACCACGCGGAACCGCAAACCGCGATGGCAACAACGGCAATCAAACCAAGCCTTCTTTTGTTCGACCAAACAAGCTTCATACCCCTGCTTTGACAAAATGATGCGGAACAATTTCATCGCCTTCCTGCACACCTTCGATCAAACACGACGTAGCGTTGCGGCTGACAAGCCTGATTTTCACCTTGCCGCGCGTCGCATGCTGCACATAAAACCCATCGCTTTCTTCAACCACTGCGCCGCGCGGCAACAGTAATCCCTCCTGTTCGTCCAGCGTGATTTCAGCGCGCACGGACAAGCCCGGCTTCATCGCCTGCGGGTCGGAGCCGTCGAGTTTCAAGCGCACGACGAAGACGCGGACGTTCGACAACTGCCGCATCCGCTCTGCCACTTCCGGGATGGCTTCAACCACGCCCGTGAAGACGGCTTGCGCCCGCGAATCAATGACGACGCGAGCGCGCTGCCCCACGCGCAGCGATCCGCCGTCCACTTCGCTGACGTAGGCGCGCACTTCCATTTCGGCCAGATCAACCACGCTCATCACGATCTGTCCGGGCGAGACCTGATCGCCGACCTGAAACTTGCGCGGCGGGTCGTTCTCATTCTTGTTCCAGGTCGTCGGCGCGTTTTCATACACCACCGTCCCGGCCACAGGCGATTTCACCTGCAACGCCGCCAGATCGCTTTCAATGGTTTTGATCTTGGATTGACTCTGGTCGCGTTTGATTTTGAACAGCGCCAAATCTTCAGCGGCGGCTTTGCGAATCAGTTCCAGTTTCTGCGCGGTTTTGTCGAATTCCTTCTGTGTGCGTTGGAAGTTGAACTGATTGTC
>CAZRXE010001233.1:0-2641 GCA_964603695.1 uncultured Heliomicrobium sp. | reverse complement strand
GTCTATCAGCGGATCATCAATCAGATGCCGCCGCACGAAATCTACATTGAAGGCTGTCTGGGCGGGGGCGCAGTGTTGCGCGCGAAGCGGCCTGCTGTGTGGTCTATCGGAATCGAATTGGATGCCGAAGTGTTGGCGGGGTGGCGTCCTTACGAAATCAGTGGCCTGAGTTTGGTTAATGCGGATGCTGTCACCTGGTTAGCAGAGCGCGCTTCCGTGTTGAAGCCCGACACGCTGGTTTATCTTGATCCGCCTTACCTGATGCACACGCGCCGTTCGGAGCGGCCTATTTATCGCTGTGAAATGACCAATCGCCAACATCAAGAGTTGTTGGAGGTGGCGCTATCTCTGAAGTGTATGGTGATGATTTCGGGTTATTACTCAGCGATGTATGCCGATCTGCTGCGCGGTTGGCGCTCCATCAGTTTTGAGGTAATGACACGCGGTGGCGTGCCTGCCACGGAATGGCTGTGGATGAACTTTCCTGAGCCTGCGGAGCTTCACGATTACCGCTACGTTGGCGAAGGCTGGCGGGAGCGCGAACGGATCAAAAAGAAGGTCAGCCGCTGGAAAAACAAGCTGAGCAAAATGCCCGCGGTGGAACGCCAGGCGTTGCTGGCCGCCCTCGCCGAACTTGATGCGGGTCGAGACGCTGGATCTCGCCTCGCCATTCCTGATGATGCCGCTGCGACCTGCAGCCTCGCCGAATGTGGAGAGGTTGCCAGGTAAATTATCAATCCATTTGAGAAAGGAGCTTTATGAACGTTTCAACTCTAATTATTTCCGCAACCGAGGCTAAGCAAAAGCTGGATCAATATCGCTCAATTGTCGGCAAACGCCGATTGAAAGAGGATGACAAGCTGGAAGCACTGTATTCCGCAGTCAGCAAGGGCGCGCGCGTGCTGAACTTGACCGCAGCGTTCAAGCAAACCGGTTTGAACGAACGCGGCGAACCGAAGCTGGCAATCGCTCGGGCGGACTGGCCAACCGTTTACTTTCATCCGCGTGCGGTAATAGGCAAAGGGTTTTCTTCGTGGACAATCCTTCATGGTGCGGGTGGTTTTAGTCCGACCGCACGATGGAACAATCTGGCAATTACGCAAAATCTTGCCCTCACTAAAAATACCTTTGAGGACAGGGCGCTTACGCGAGGGACGCTGGAATCACCAGTGCCTCACATTCCGCCATGCCTGCGGCCACGGTTCGGCCTGCACAATTACCACATCTTGTTTGAAGTCCAGGAATGGAAGGCGTATCCGCTCGATCCGTTCCTGTTGCGGCGCATCAGCGGAATGCTGTTTGTCGTCGAAGCCGAATGGGACTTGACGTCGTTAGAAGCGGAGTTGCTGGCTTCAATGAGGGGAGGGAATTAACGGGATGAACAAGATTATCTGGACTTTTAAGGATGGTTGCCGGCGCTGGTGGCGCGTCGAAGCCTGGGACACTGGCGAGCGAACAGCAATTGCGGAAATCCCTTCAGATGCTGATTGGGTGTGGGCGTATCAGATTTTTGGGGAGCATCTCAGTGAACCGCTGTACCGGGGAAGCGTGACGGGGCAATACGATAACCCACCGCGTCTGGAAACCCTGCTACTGGATTGGCTGGGGGCTGTAAACGCCGCCATCGTGGATGGCTGCATGCACAATCAGCGACAGGAAATTACTGTTGCTGAAAACAATGGAATGGGGGAGAAACATGTCTGAGCAAGTGCAGAAGTTCGACATCGGCGACGTGGTGCGACGGAAGGTGCGGGAGATGTTTGCGGACATCATCCCTGATGATCTGCTCGACCAGTATTTGAAGCAGGAGATGGCCGGTTTTTTTGCCAACGAGAAGAAATATGACACCCGGAATCCGACTGAAATTGCTCATTCGTCGCCCTTCGCGAAGTTGGTACGAGAAGAGGTGCTTGCGTATTTGAAAGAAACTCTTCCGGGGCGAGTGCGTCAGGCAGTGGAAAAGATGGTTTCTGAAATTGAAGTGACGGACTTGGTAGAAATGATCGCGAAGGCGCAAGCTAGGTATGAAGCCGAATTCAAAGAGCGGATGGTGGCGAATCTCTATGAAAACATTCGACTGACCGCTGAACGGATCATCATGCAGATGAAAAGCGAAGGCAGGTTGTAGACAGATTGTCACGTTCGTGGCACTGGCTGAGGTATACTCTCGACGAGGGACAAACTGTGAACAGCACAGACTCAGTTGAAGGGGAGCTTTACAAAGCTCTATTTGCGCCTCAGCTTAAAGAAGCCAATAACACACCCTGGCATAACAGAATGCTTGACGTTTCAGGGCAGAGAAGTAAAATCCCGCTCAACTAGCAGCGGTAAATACCCTAATGGCTGAGGACGCTGCTGAATCAGGGGAGCGAAAGCGCCCCTTTTATTTTTCCTTCCTATCCAGCGACAAGACATACCGAACAAGTACGGTCGCTTATTTTCAGTATCCTCCCACCGGAGTTGACGAGGGGCGAGCCGACGACGTTTCTGCCTGTGAACGCGCTGCGCTCGGCCAGCCTGGACAATTCACGGTTTGAGACGTAAAAGGGAGTCTGGACAACTCAAGAGGAGGACTAGAAATGAAATGGCGTGAGTATCCGACAGAGCAGCCCAAAGAATATGGCTGGTATTTCTGTCGTGT
>CAZRXE010001232.1:0-1933 GCA_964603695.1 uncultured Heliomicrobium sp. | reverse complement strand
GTCGTCAGTCACGACCGCTACTTTCTCGACCGCGTGATTGACTACATTTTCCGGTTTGAAGGCGAAGGCCGGGTTCGTGAATATCCGGGCGATTACACCACGTTCCTGGAAATCCGTGACCGCGAACGCGCCGAAGCCGGTACTGCCAAAGCCGAAGAAAAAGCTCTCCGTCAAAAGCTAGTTACCGCCAATTCAACGAACGAACCTGCCGCTAAACGCAAACTCTCTTTCAAAGAAAAGCGCGAGCTTGAAGAACTCGAACTTCGCATTGCCGCCGCCGAAACCCGCAAAGCCGAAGCCGAAGCCGAACTCGCCGCCAACGGCAGCGACCACATTGCGGTAGCAAAACTCTACGAAGAATTACAACTGCTGGGTGAAACGCTTGACCGTGATTTGGAACGTTGGGCGGAATTGGCCGAATTGGCGTGAGCGCGCGTAAAAAATAACTTTCTGGAATCAGGAAGGCCTCTCGCTGTTCTAGTCGTAGACGTGGAGCCACGCACTCGACAATTCCAGGGACGGCGACGACACGGGCAAAGGCTCTGCGTTGCTGCAAGCCCCTTACAACACGAACGTCGAAAGGCTTCGTCGGGCTTTGACCTGCGCCATCGTTGGGTGACGAGCGCGATTTACAACCTGCCCTTTGGCGGCAAGAGCGGACTCATGACCGGAAACACGGTGAAGCGTGTCGTCTTTGGCGACTGGCAACTGGCGGCTGTTTCGTTGTGCAGGCGGGCTGCGCGGCAGCCCAAACCGGCTTCCCACTCGCGCTTACCGTAGCGCCCAGCCCGGCTAACACGACTACGCCCGCGCGCCCAACCAACTGCGTGTCGGGCCTCGTGAATCAAGACCTCTTGATTGCCCGTAACTTCCAACTCACCGAACGCTTCCGCCTGGAATTTCGCAGCGAGATGTTCAATGCGACCAGCTCCCCGCATTTCGGCAGACCAAATCTGACAGTGAATGCTGCGCATTGGGGGGACGGACTACGCCCACGCAAAAGCCGAATCGGAATGTGCAGTGTGGGTTACGGCTGAGATTTGATGTGGAGGTGCCTAATGTGACGCTCCCTTGTGCGGGAAGCTGGCGATTAATGACCCGGTTCCAAGTGTAATTTGGCGCGGATTGAGTGGTGAATGAACGAGAGGGATTACAGCCGCCGGTGTTGCGTGATCCAACCACCGGCGGCAATCTCCTTTTATTCTTTGTGACTACGTTCTCGCGGCGGTTGGCGGGCGGAAGCTCAGGCTGTTGCGAGCGCAGCCTGATGGTGGAAGAAGCTGGAGCAACCGGCGACTGCGCGCATAGAAACGCCTTCAGTGTCAGCGCCCATCCTTGTGCGTGAGCGGCGCGGCTTTTTGCCGCGCCTGCTTCAGTCGTGCCAGGTTGTCCCGGCAGGTGATGACTTTAGGATGTTTAGGGTCGAGTGCGGCAAGGAAGAGGGCGAGCGCCCGCGAATACAACTGCGCTGCCTCATCGTATCGTTGCTGTTGCTTGAGCAGCACGGCCAGGTTGTTGAGTGTCAGCGCCATGTCGGGGTGCGTTGCGCCGAGCCGCTTTTCTTTCAGCGCGAGCGCACGCCGATACAACGCTTCGGCTTCACGGCTGCGTCCGGTTGCTTGATAGAGTGCGGCGAGGTTGTTGAGATTGACGGCGACTTCGTAATGTTCCGCGCCATACACGCGCTCGAAGACTGCCAGCGCCCGTTGGTATAGCGGTTCGGCTTCGGCGTATTTTTTCTGCCCGTCGAGCAATGCCGCCAACGCCGCCACATCCGCCGCAGTTTCTGGATGATCTGTGCCGCGTAATCGCTCGCGGATTTCCACGGCGCGACGCGCCAGTGGTTCGCCTTCCGCAAAACGCCCGCGTGCGTGCGCGAGTCCGCCGAGATTGTGATAGAGCGTGGCGGCGAAGGGATGATTGAGGCCGACTG
>CAZRXE010001231.1:0-3106 GCA_964603695.1 uncultured Heliomicrobium sp. | reverse complement strand
TCGCCGAAGTGCGGATCGGCGTGCCAGGGAGGCATTGTGCGGTTGGCGACTTTTTCCTTGATGGATTTCGCCCAGGGACGAACATCTTTGTAACTCAAAGTCGAAAACGGCGCGCTTTCTCCCGGACGATGACATTCGGCGCAGTTCTTATTGAAAATCGGCGCGATGTCTTTGGAAAAGGTGACAGTCTTGGCCGTCTTTTTCGTCGTGTTGTCGGCGCTAGTGGTGGCGATGAAAGCCAATCCGGCAAACAGGCAAATCGTGACGGCGGCGATTAACGATGAATATCTTTGAATCCGCATCTCGAAGCTCCCTCTCTATGCTAGGTGATTTAATTTGGTACAGCGGCGGGCATTTCCCGCGATATCGCCGCGAATTTAATGAGAAACCTCAATCGAGTCAAGCTAACTTTGCCCAAGCAATTCAACAACTTCGCCCGATTCTGACCCGTCGGTCAACGTAATTAGTTGACCGGTCGGACAGTTACCGGCGGAAAACCGTCGGTAGAAAACTGAATGAATGCTCAATCATTTTTTCGTCGGTGAATGTCAGCGACCTGTATCAGGTTTTTAGCGACGTTGAATCTTACGAAAGAAGTTTGGCTGAGAATGCAGTTTTTTGCTGAGAGAGGCGGCTCAGGTCAAAACTCAATAATTCTTATTTCGAGGCGGCTGTGGTACAACGCCCTCTCCATCACACAATCAACTTAAAATCTGAAGGAGAATTTGTTATGAAACTGAATCGGACGCTTTCGGTACGCGTGTGCTTGCTGATGGTGTTGTGCTTGTTGGTGGGCATTGTTGTGGCGCAAGGCAATCGCAAAAGCCCGCACGAGACTATCGAAACCACTGTCAAGGGCAAGAAAGTCACCATCACTTATGGCCGTCCGTATTTGAAAGGCCGCAAAGCCGTCGGCGGCGAACTGGTTCCTTACGGTCAGGTGTGGCGCACGGGAGCGGATGAAGCCACCATTCTGACCACCGAAACCGATTTGATGATCGGCACGCTGGCGGTTCCGGCAGGCAGTTATTCGCTTTTCACGCTGCCTTCGGCCACGGGCTGGAAATTGATCGTCAACAAGACGGACAAGCAATGGGGCGCGTTCAAGTATGACGAAAAACAAGACCTCGGTCGCGTGGACATGAAAGTCGGCAAGACTCCGGCGCTGGTCGAACAATTCACCATAGCTTTGCCCAAAGCAGGCAATGGCGGTTTGCTGACACTGGAATGGGAAAACACTTCGGTTTCAGTCAGTCTGAAAGCGAAGTAGTTCAAGCCTATGCAAACCATTTGAGGTGCGACGTCATCGCCCGTCGCATTTCAAATGGTTCGGTTCTGGGAAAAGCCATCCCGGAAATGAACAGCCTTTTCTCAGCGCCAATCCGCAATCTCCGTTCAATTCCTTTGATTTCAGTAATTAGCCGATACGTCGAAGTGGCACGCCGCTTGGATGGACGCCGGAAGGTTGCACCTGACTGTGTTATTCACTCGCCTGAAACGAACGGAGAAAAACAATGAATACTTTTTGGCAAGACCTGCGCTATGGCGCGCGAATGCTGCTGAAGCAGCCCGGCTTCACATTGATTGCGGTGCTTACGCTCGGCTTGGGCATTGGCGCGAACTCGGCGATTTTCAGTGTCATCAATGCGCTGATTTTGAATCCTCCGCAGTTTGCCGAACCGGAGCGGGTGGCGGCGATTTGGCGCAGTCCGAAAGACAAACGCGTCGAAGGCGTCGTCTCTTACCTGGAATTGCAGGACTGGCAGGCGCAGCATCGCGGTTTTGAAACGATTGCCGCATATAAGCCCAGCGGCGTGGTAGTACTCAACGACGGACAGGCGGAGTTGCTGTCGGGAATGCGAGTGACGGCCAACTTTCTGCCTCTGTTGAAAGTGAATGTTTGGCGAGGCCGCAATTTTCAGCTTGATGAAGAAAAACGCGGTGCGCCGCCGGTTGCCATATTGGGCTATCAAACCTGGCAGACGCGCTTCGGCGGCAAGGAATCCATCATTGGGCAGCAACTGACGCTCAACAGCCGCGCATTCACAGTCATAGGCATTTTGCCGCCCGACTTTGAATTTCCGTTGGTTCCGAAGCAGGCGGAAATTCTGACCACCATTGCCGGCGAAGGCGGCAATTTGACGCAACGCGGCGCGCTGGTGCTGCGAGCGATTGGCCGGTTGAAACCGGGCGTCAGTCATGCCCAGGCGCAAGCCGAATTGGCAGGCATTTCCGAAAATCTGGCGCAGCAATATCCCGCACACAACAAAAACATCATGGCTTATCTGGTTCGCGCGGATGAACAATTGGTCGGCCCGGACGTGCGGCGCGCTTTGTGGGTATTGCTGGCGGCGGTCGGATTCATTTTGCTGATTGCCTGCACGAACGTGACGAATCTGTTGTTGGTGCGCGCCACGGCTCGCGAGAAAGAACTGGCTTTGCGAGCGGCGCTCGGCGCGGGGGCGTGGCGGCTGGCTCGGCAGTTGTTGATTGAGAGTTTGTTGCTCGCGGTGTTGTCAGGCGTGGCGGGCTTGCTGATTGCTCTTTGGGGGTTGAGTGCGATTCGGCATTTCGGCGAAGACCAATTGCCGCGTCTGCAAGAAGTGCAAGTCAACGGCAAAGTGCTGCTGTTCACGCTGGCGGTGTCAGTGCTGACGGCGCTGCTGTTCAGCTTGCTGCCGATTCTGAAAGCGGCGCGACCGGACATCAACGAAGTGTTGAAAGCTGGCGCGAAAAGCGCGACCGGCAGCGGTGGATTGCGGTTATGGCGCGACACGCTGGTCGTGGCGGAAGTAGCGTTGGGACTGGTCTTGCTGACCGGCGCGGGATTGATGATTCGCAGCTTCGGAATGCTGGTCGGTGTGTCGCCGGGTTTCGATCCGAAAAACGTGTTGAGCGGGCAAATGAACATGACTCAGCCGGTCTATGACAGTCACGACGAGCGCGTACGCTATATGAATCAAACGCTGGAACGGCTGCGCGCTTTGCCCGGCGTAGAAAGTGCAGCCTTTGCCGCGCCGATGGCGTCCTCCGGGTCTTCGATCACGCCCAGCTCGACGCAGGATTGTAGGTAGTTCATCGCGTCCGCGAGGTTCCGCCAGCATTC
>CAZRXE010001230.1:0-6050 GCA_964603695.1 uncultured Heliomicrobium sp. | reverse complement strand
GAAGGCCGTGGCGGCGCGCGTCAGCGAATAAACGCCTTTGGGGTCTTCAGGCTCATCCCGCCGCTGATTCGGATTCGGACGCGAATCGTAAACCACATCAAATCCCTGTTCTTTCGGCAAAGCGCCTTCGCGCCTGCCCAAATGCCATTTGCCGAAAATGCCTGTTGCATAACCCGCCGCTTTCAACGCTTCGGCCAAAGTCACTTGCGCGGGGGCCAGACCGCTGCGGTTGGAAATCGGTTCCATCCGCATCAAATTGACTGGGCCACGTTTGGTATTGTCCACGGCATAAACTCCGTGGCGCGGCCCGTACTGGCCGGACAACAACACCGCACGGCTGGGCGCACAATTGCCTGCGCCCGCGTAAGCCTGCGTAAACACCATTCCGGCTTTCGCCAGACGATCCAGATTCGGGGTTTCGTAAAAGTCCGAACCTTGATAACCGACATCTTTCCAGCCCAAATCGTCCGCCAAAACCAGCACGATGTTCGGACGTTGACGCGATTGAGCAAAGCCGCCAGCCGCCATCAAGAGCAGCAACAGGCTCAGGCCGCTGATTGTTTTCAGAAAAGAAGGATTCATTCGTGGTTCCCCGCGTGAGGTTTCGATCCATTACTTTCTATTTCCGCATTCCCCATAACGGCATTGCCAATTGCTGATTCCATTGTCGCCAGACGGCTGATAGCTCTTTGACCTTTTCAGGGTGTTTGGCCGCCAGATCATGTTGTTCGCCGATGTCCTGAGCCAAATTGTAAAGCGCGGCGTCCGAAAGATCGTTGAGCGTTTCCACGTTCGTTTCCAGGCGGCCTTCGCGGGTTTTGACCAGCTTCCAATCGCCTCGGCGAATGGCCATCATTCCGCCCATGCGCCAGTACAAAGTTTCGTGCGGCGCGCCTTTTTGTTTGCCGTTGAGAAAAGGCATCAGATTGACGCCGTCGAGTTTCCATTCAGGCTTCACCAACACGCCCGCTGCCGCCAACGCTATGAGCAGCACATCCAGTTGAATCACAGGCTGCGCAAAAGTTTTGCCAGCCGCCAAACGGCCTTTCCATTGAATGACGAATGGAACGCGGATGCCACCTTCGTAAGTCTGACGTTTCGATCCACGCAATGGACGATTGATCGAAGCGTTGACGGTGGTCGTCGGCATCGTCGGCCCGCCGTTGTCGCTGAAGAAAAAAATCAGGGTGTCTTCTTCCAATTTGGCCGCGCGCAAAGCCGCCATCACTCTGCCAACGGCGTCATCCATCGCCGAAAGCATGGCGGCGTAAGTCCGGCGCTTCGGATCGGCGATTTGTTCAAACCGCTTCAGATATTTTTCCGTCGCCTGCATCGGCGTATGCACTGCGTTGAACGGCAGGTAAAGAAAGAACGGTTGCGTCTGTTGCTGTTTGATGAAAGCTTCGGCGCGGTCGGCGATTTCTTCGGTCATGTATTTCATACGGCGGACCGGCGTACGCCCGTCGAGTACATGGCTTTCCGGCTCTTCAGTCGGCTCCAGATACGAATGCTCGCCGCTGAGAAAACCATAGAACTCTTCAAAACCGCGACTGAGCGGGTGCTGGTTTTCTCTCGCTCCCAAATGCCATTTGCCGAACATCGCTGTGCGATAACCAGCCGCTTTCAACCGCTGGGCCAGTGTCGTTTCCGTCTGCGGCAACCCCGCGCCCAAATCACGCGATTCCTGTAACGACGGATTGAATTCGTGGCCAAAACGTTGCTGATACCGCCCGGTAAGCAATCCCGCGCGTGTCGGGCTGCAATACGGCCCGGTGACGTAACCGCTGGTGAACCGCACGCCGCCGCGCGCCAGAGCATCCAGGTTCGGCGTGGGAATGTCCGTACAACCATGAAAACCCACGTCGGCGTAACCCATATCGTCCGCAACTAGAATCACGATGTTCGGCTTTCGTGCGGCGCGGGTTTGCTCCAACGGCAACACTGACGACAACACAACGAGAAGGCACAAAACTACGCCCCGGTGTTTTCGCATAAACGAAACCTCCACGGTGTGACGAAAACCGCCTTGTCACAAAATCGAAAGTTGAAATATGTGATACTGCGAGGAAAGACGTATCGAAACGGTCGGCCTGATGTTTGAAATGCGGCAACCAGCGCGCGCGGTTACGCACTCGCTGGTTGCCGCACTTGAAAAACTCCGGCCCGGACTTACTTGAGGACGATGTTCAGTTTGTCCATTTTCTGCTTTGCCGCCAGCGGACGCTGCGCAGGCGTCGGAGTGACATCCGGCTCGCGCCATTTGTTGGCCAGCAAGTATTCCTTGTCTTTGACCAGTTCGCCTGGCGTATAAACCGCCCACTCGAAATTGTGGCCGTGATTAATGGCGTCCGTCGGACAGGCGTCCACGCAAAAGCCGCACAAAATGCAGCGACCGTAATCAATCTGATAAATCCTGGCGTAACGATGATCCATCGAACCGCGCTCAGCGTAAGGCCGCGGATCGTCCGCGCCTTCGATGTAAATCGCGTCCGCCGGGCAGGCCGCCGCGCACAGAAAACAGGAAACGCAACGTTCCTTGCCGTCTTCGTTGACATCCAGGAAGTATTCGCCGCGAAAGCGCCGATAAATCTGCACGGCTTCTTCGGGGTAACTGACGGTTTCTTTTCTGGTCGGAATGTGGCTCAAGGTCACGCTCATGCCTTGCGCGGTGGAACGCGCAACCATAACGACTTCTTTAACAGTGTTGACGATGCTTTCAAGTAGAGACATTTTTTGATTGTGGACTTTGGATTGCGGATTGTGGATTGGCCGGACAGCGATGACGCCCCGCAATCCACAATTCATAATCAGTTGATAACCCAGGTCTCTCCGCTGTTGAGCAGTTTTTCCAGACTTCCCGCGCCTTTGGCGGCAACGGCGGATTGGATTTGTCCGGCGAGCAGGTCTTCGTAAGTCGGTTTTTCGACTGCGCGAAACACGCCCATCGGCACAGGGAATTCCGGGTACTGCATTCTGCCTAAAATGTAAGAGAGATTGGGTTCGGGAGCATTTTCGTTATGAATCAGGAGGTCGTCAACCGTCACGCCGTTTTCGCCGACCGTCACGACTTCCGGCGTCACGCCATTGAGCCGAATTCCTTTCTCTTTGTTCTTGCCGAACAGCAGCGGTTTGCCGTGTTCCAGGTAAAGCATCCGGTCGTCTTTCACGTCGCGTTCATTGAAGCTTTTGAAAACGCCATCGTTGAAGATGTTGCAGTTCTGGTAGACCTCTAAAATCCCTGAGCCTTTGTGAGCGGCAAGCCGTTCGACCATCGTCGCCAGATTTTTCGGGTCCACGTCCATCGAACGCCCAACGAAGGTCGCTTCGGCGGCAAACGCCAGACTCAGCGGATTGATCGGGTAATCAATCGTGCCCATCGGCGCGGATTTGTTTTTCTTGCCCTGCTCCGAAGTCGGCGAATACTGCCCTTTGGTCAGGCCGTAAATCCGGTTGTTGAAGAGCACGATTTTCAGATCAATATTTCGGCGCAGCGCGTGAATGAAATGATTCCCGCCGATGGAAAGCGCGTCGCCATCGCCCGTCACCACCCAAACCTGCAAATCCGGGTTCGCTGCCTTGACGCCCGAAGCGATGGCCGGAGCGCGCCCGTGAATGGTGTGAAAGCCGTAAGTGTTCATGTAATACGGAAAGCGGCTGGAACAGCCGATGCCCGAAATAAACACGATCTTTTCTTTCGACAGCCCCAATTCCGGCATCACTTTTTGCACCTGCGCCAGAATCGAATAATCCCCGCAACCTGGACACCAGCGCACCTCCTGATCAGTGACGAAGTCCTTGCGGGTGAGTTTGACGGCAGCCGCCGTGCCGTTCGTGCCGTTTGTCGTATGTCCGTTTTCGCTCATTGTGATTTACCTTGTTCGGACTGAAGCAATTCGCCTACAGCCACTTTCCGACTCCTACAAATACTCTTTGATCTTGTTGACCAGCGACGAAACCTTGAACGGTTTGCCTTTGACCTGCGAGAAGCTGACTGCATCCACCAGGAACTTCGCCCGCACCAGCAAAGCCAGTTGCCCCAGATTCAGTTCGGGAATGATGACGGTATCGAAACTCTTCAGCACTTCGCCCAGGTTTTTCGGGAAGGGGTTCAGGTAACGCAGATGCGCGCTGGAAACCGATGCGCCTTGTTCTTGCAGCGATTCGACCGCTGTCGTAATCGCGCCGTGCGTTGATCCCCAGCCAAGCACCAGCACTTTGCCGGTCGGTGCGCCGAAGACTTCAATGTCCGGGATGTCCTGCTGCATGCGTTCGATTTTTTCCGCGCGCAACCGAACCATAAAATCGTGGTTGTCAGGATCGTAGTTAACGTTGCCGGTGATGTGTTTCTTTTCGATGCCGCCGATGCGGTGTTCCAAGCCGGGCGTGCCGGGAATCGCCCACGGACGCGCCAATGTTTTTTCATCGCGCAGGTACGGGAAAAAGCCTTCCACTTCGGTGCGGAACTTGACCTTCATCTCCGGCAGACTATCCAACGCGGGAATCTCCCAGGGTTCGGAACCGTTGGCGATGTAACCGTCGGACAAATAAAACACCGGAGCCATGTATTTGGTCGCCAAGCGCACGGCTTCCACGGCCATGGTGAAGCAGTCACCCGGCGTCGAGGGCGCAACGATGCCGACCGGACATTCGCTGTTGCGGCCGAACATCGCCTGCAACAAATCCGCCTGTTCGGTTTTGGTCGGTAAACCCGTGGATGGGCCGCCGCGCTGCACGTCAATAATCACCAGCGGCAGTTCGGTCATCACGGCCAAGCCAATCGCTTCGGATTTGAGCGCCACGCCAGGGCCGCTGGTTCCAGTCAAACCGATATGCCCGGCGAAAGAAGCACCAATGGCCGCGCCGATGGCTGCGATTTCGTCTTCAGCCTGAAAAGTCTTGACACCAAAATTTTTGTGTTTGGAAAGTTCGTGCAGGATGTCGGACGCGGGGGTGATCGGATAGCTGCCGTAAAACAGCGGGCGTCCGGCCAATTGCGCCGCAGCGATGAAGCCGATGGCGGTGGCTTCGTTGCCGGTGATGTTGCGGTACTTGCCAGGTTTAATCTTGGCTTTGCCTACGTGGTAGTGCGTGGTGAAAACTTCCGTCGTGTCGGCGTAATTGTAACCAGCCTTCAGCACCTGCACATTGGCATCCGCCACTTCCGGTTTCGCACCGAATTTGTCGCCAATCCATTTGTAGGTCGGCTCCATCGGGCGGTCGTAAAGCCAGTACATCATCCCCAACGCATAAAAATTCTTGCAGCGCTCCTGCTGTTTGAAAGGCAGCGACGAACCTTCGAGCGCCTTCAAGGTGTTCGAGGTGATAGGCACTTTGAACAGGCGATAGCCGCTGAGCGAACCATCTTCAATCGGGTTCGATTGGTAGCCGGCTTTTTTCAGATTGTTGGCGTTGAATTCGTCCGTGTTGACGACCAGGATGCCACCTTTTTCCAGGTCTGGCAGATTGGTTTTCAGCGCCGCCGGATTCATCGCCACCAGCACCTGCGGTTCGTCGCCGGGTGTGCGGATGTCGCGACTGCTGAAATTCAATTGATAGCCCGAAACACCCGGAAGACTTCCGGCAGGAGCGCGAATTTCGGCGGGAAAGTCCGGCAAGGTGGATATGTCATTGCCGATGATGGCGGCGGTAGAGGTGAACTGGCTCCCAGTGACTTGCATACCATCGCCGGAGTCTCCGGCAAAGCGTATGGTGACAGTCTCAAGCTCTTCAATAGGCGCGGTGGTTTTTACCAGGTCTTCGATTGTCGTAGCAGACATTGTGAATAACAGACTCCGTTCAAAAATTTGCCCGAACTTTACCGGTGCGCGCTTTGAATTCGCAAAGCGCCTCGACCGGCAAAAACGTTGCTGCTCTCTTGGGTTCCTCGCTCTCGAAATACCACGCAGCTTTTGTCGGGCTGCGGTTTCGAGAGACTTTGGTGGTCGGATTATTGAGAGGTTTATCGCCTGAAATTTGGTCAAGCCAATCTCAGGTCGCGAATGATAGCACGGCAACCGAGAAAGTAAACCTCGCGGGCAATCCAACTCAGG
>CAZRXE010001229.1:0-5501 GCA_964603695.1 uncultured Heliomicrobium sp. | reverse complement strand
CAGCAGCCAGAGGTTTTTGGTCAGGCCGGCGTCAAAGCGCAGTTCCGTTCCGGTGAAGCGGCTGTTGCCTTGCGCGTAATCGGCTTCGACCAAACCGTTTTCGATTCTGCCGGTCGGTGCCAGATAAACGAAGTCGTTGATCTTGTAATAAAAGAAATTCGCTTCGGCGCGCAGGCGGCTGCTGTTGTGGCGCAGGCTGAGATCAATGCCGTTGCCGAGTTCACGGGCCAGATTGTCGTCGCCGATTTCAAAGGTCAGATTTCCGGCGTGCGGGCCGTTGTTGTAAAGCTCTTCCAGTGCCGGGGCGCGATAACTATGAGTGTAGTTGGCGACGAAAACATTGTTGCGGTTCAAGCTGACGCGAACGCCCGCCGAGCCAGAAAAGCCCGTGAACGAACGGTCGCGCAATCCGAGCGGTGCATAGGCGTTGCGTTCGATGCGCCCGCCGAACTGAAGCGCGAACTTTTCAAAATCAATCGTCTGTAATCCGAAGGCGGCGAAGTTGTCTTGCGTCGTCGTCGGGGTCAAGGCTTCCGCGCCAATGGATTTGAAATCGCGGTAAAGGCCTGAAACCCCGAAACTGCCGGAATAGCGTCCGCTGCGGCGTTGATCGAAGACCGCGCGATAAAGGACGGTTTTGTTTTTGAACTGCGTGCCAATGGTTTCATCAGGCAGCTCAATTTCGTCGTGACGATAGTCGTTGTATTGCAGCGTGAAGTTGCCGCCGCTGACAAATGACTCCAAATCGCGAAAACCGGCGCGAAACTGCAATCCGTCGCGACGCGGATTCAGCCGAACCATTTCGTGGTCGTGACCGCCTTCCCCCTCATGTTCCGGTTCAGTTGGGATGCCGTAATTGCGGCGGTCTGCGGTGTAGGCCAAACTCAGAAAGCCATTGTCGCCGAAGTAGCCGAATCCGCCAGACGCATTGCCGTAACGCGAGAAGGAATTTTCAATTGTTCCAATTGGCGTTCGGTAATCGCCGGCACGTTGGCCGCCTCCATTGGCCCAAAACAGCCAGCGATCAGTGCCGAATTCGATGCCGCCGCTGCCGCCGAACTGATTGTTGGTTGAACCGCCGATGCCTGTGACATATCCGCGCATGCCTTTGTGTGCTTCGTCGTGGCCACTGACGGCGTTGACTACGCCGCCGATGGCGTTACTGCCGTAAAGCAGCGTGGCCGGGCCTTTGACGACTTCGATACGGTCTTGCGAAAGCAGATCAATCGGTTCGGCGTGATCGCCGGATTGAAAGCCCAACCCGCCGATGCCTACGCCTTCCTGCAAGACCAGCACGCGGTCACCGTCGAAACCCCGAACCACAGGACGAGCATTTCCCGGCCCGAAGCTGCGCTTGGCCACGCCCAGTTCGTGATCCAGAGCTTCACCCAAACTGATAGGATTTTTCTTTGCCAGATCAAGTGAGCCGATGACGGTGACGGATTGAATGGAGTTGAAGGTGGTTTCCTCGTTGCCGGTGGCGGTGACCGTCACCTGTTCGCGGACAGCTTCCAGGCGGACTTCAAAATCGGCGGTGAGAGTCTCTCCGCTCCTGATCTCGGCTTTTTGTAGAATGTCCGGCGTGCGTTCCAGGCGGGCGGAAACGTCGTATTTGCCGGGCGGAACGTTTTGAAATTCGTAACTGCCGTCTTCTTTGGTTTCCGTCGAGCGTCCTAGTTGAATGATGGTGACTTTGACGTTGTGAACCGGGTCGCCATTATTGGCCAGCGTCACCTTGCCGCGCAGCGTGCCGCCTTCAGATTTAGATTGCGCTGAACCAATCATTGGCAGCGCGCACAAAACACAAACGACAAAGACGAGAAAGTGCCTTTCTCTCTTCATTGATGCCTCCTTCAGGCGCGGCGACTGCGCCACGCCCGAATTTGTCCAGAGTAACGATTGGGATTGATTGCTTTTCAAGCGTGCAAATTAGAGGATCCCTTCGCAAGTCGCATCTGAAAAAAAAACAAGCTGCCGGAAAACCCGTATGACCGGCAGGTCTCGGCCAATGAATGGATAACGAACAATGCCGTTTTTTTTGTGCGGCAGAGATGTCAATGGCCGGGCGCTTACTTCTCCAGCGCTTCTAGAAATGCGCGGACGCAGCCCGTGATGTCCGGTTTGGCAAAGAAGTCGCTGATTTCGGCAAAAGGATACAGCGCGGAAATGGCTGCCACACTGCTGGCTCCGGCGGCGATGACTTCGGGCGCGCGTTCGACGGTGATGCCGCCGATGGCGACGATGTGACGGTCAGTCAGTTTTTTCGCTTCGCGCAGCAAATCCAATCCCACAACCGGCGCGGGATTTTCTTTGGTCTTGGTGGAAAAGATGGGGCCGACGGCGATGTAATTGGCGGAAGTTTCCAGCGCGGCTTGGAATTGTTCCAGCGAGTGTGTGGAAACGCCGATGATTTTGTCCTCGCCTAAAATCTCGCGAGCTTCTTCAACCTGCGAATCTTCCTGACCGAGATGCACGCCGTCGGCATCCGCTGTCAAGGCCACGTCCACGCGATCATTGACGATCAACCTAGCTCCGGCGGCGCGAGTTAGCGGCAAACACTTTCGCGCGCCGTCCAGCAATTCTTTGGCACTGGCGTCTTTGTCGCGCAATTGAATCAGGCGCGCGCCTCCGGCAAGCATCATCCGCACGATTTCTTCGTGTGTGCAGTTGGACATTTGACAGTCTGTGATCGCGTAAAGTTTGGGCAGTTGCAACATGGCTGAATTATCTACAATTGATCGGGCAGGGCAAAAGGCGCTGGTTTTCGCGTACAAAATCCATTTCGGTGTGTATAATCCGCGCCGGTCGAAAAGCGATGGCGCGGCGAACGCGAGGCCGAAAATCAAAGCTGATGTCGGACAGCGCCGCTGGAATCGAGCAAGTTCCCCTTTGCAGCAGATTTCGACTGACAACCTGAACCAAATTGAAGGAGGAATATGAAAACTCGATTTTTTGCTTCCCTGATTTTATTGGCCAGCGCGTTGTTTCTGATGGGCTGCCCGCGTCAGACCACGATTAACCAACTCAATGGCGACCCGGCGCGTTACCGCAACAAGGAAGTTTTGATTGTCGGAAACGTCACCAACAGTTTCGGCGCAGCGGGCTTCGGCGCTTATGAATTGAGCGATGAAAGCGGCAAGATTTGGGTGCTGACCAGACGCGGCGCGCCCAGCAAAGGCGCTCGCGTCGGTGCGGTTGGCCGCTACGTTCAAGGCATAAATTGGAGCGGGCGGAATTACGGCAGCGCCATCGAAGAAACCGACCGCAAAGTGAGGTAAGCAAAACAGCTCAGGCAAAATGAGAAAGCGGCAGGCGAACATCTTCAGTTCGCTCGCCGCTTTCTTTTTTCGTCGGCAACACCGCCATCAAGCAGCGGCTGCTTCAGCCATTTTCGGGCGGCCATGAATTTTGATGGTATCGTAATCCTCCGCCTGCACGGTGAATTCATAACCGCGCGCGGGTTTGAATTTGCCGGTCATCTCGTTGAACCTGACCAGCATTGGTTCGATGAAATCGTGCATCAGCGCGCTTTCTTCGACGACTTTGTGCTGTACGTGCGCGATGTCGTCTTTACTGATACCGACGTGATGCAGCAAGCGCAGCGGCAAATTCTTGGCTTCCGAAATTCCGGTATCAACTACATATTCTTCATTGCGGGACTCCATTTCCAGGAGTTGAGTATAGAAAGAATCGTTGTCGGCAAAAGTCAGGCTTTTCTCCATTGTTTTGTCCTCCGTATACGCCGATAAAGGCGTCGTTACCGTGTGAACTGATGGTTCGTGTGCCGTCCGTCCGCCGGAAGCGAATCGGCAGCACTTGGTTTCGCCACTAAGAAAATCGGTGAGCCTGCCGGAACGGCAGCGCCCGGTTACGACGTAAAAGTGGTTGCGAAAGAACCTTGCGAATTACGAATAACTATCGAGAAAAACGATTATTAAAAGCCTTGCGTATTCTGGACGGAAAGTAATTCGGTAGGCGGAAAATGTCAATTTCGGCCTAGGCTCGGCGCGCGTTTCGGACGCCGTTCGGTGGAGGCGGGAAAGAATTTATTCAGCATTCGATAAATCAGCAACAGCGCCAACACAGCGGCAAAGGCCAGCGGTAAACGAACGTCGGCTTTGACCAGCAAGTAGTAATGCAGCACTCCGGCAATGGCTGCCAGATAAACCGTTCGGTGCAGCAAGTTCCAACGTCGTCCGCCCATCCGTTTAATCATCTTGCTGGTCGAAGTCACCGCCAGCGGAACCATAATCAAAAACGAAAGCATGCCCAAGAAAATGAACGGACGTTTCAGCGTGTCGTCCACAATCGCGCGGAAGGCAAAACCTTTGTCGAACCAGGTGTAGGCCAGCAAATGCAGACAGCCGTAAAAGAAAGCGTACAGTCCCAGCAAGCGTCGGAACTGCACCATCCACGGCAAACCCAATACTTTACGCAGTGGCGTAACGGCCAGCGACAGCAGCAGAAACGTGAGCGTCAACGTGCCGGTGGTGTGCAGCGCGAATTCCTGCGGATTTGCGCCGAGCCTGTGGTGATAGGCATCCCACAGCAGCAGCGAGCACGGCACGGCGGCGTTGATTAACACGACGAGTTTGGCGAATTTGACATCAGGCATGGCGATTAGATGTTTCGATCAGACGCTCGGTTAAAAGTTCTCTTTCAGATTCATTCCTGTGTACATTCCGGCGACTTGATCGCCGTAACCGTTGAACATGAGCGTGTCGCGGCGACCGAATTCACCAATGCGGCGTTCGTTGGCCTGCGTCCAGCGCGGATGCGACACCTGCGGATTGACGTTGGAATAAAAGCCGTACTCATCCGACGCGACGGCATTCCAGGTATTCACCGGTTGATCTTTGACCAGCAGAATCTGCACGACGGATTTGATGCTTTTGAAACCGTACTTCCACGGCACGACCAAACGCAGCGGCGCGCCGTTTTGCGGAGGCAGCATTTTTCCGTACAGCCCTGCGGCCAGCAGCGTCAGCGGATGCATCGCTTCGTCCAAGCGCAAACCTTCGACATAAGGCCACGGCAGCACGTCGCGCCGCTGATTCGGCATTTGCTTCGGATCTACCAGCGTCAGGAATTTGACGTACTTCGCATCGCCCATCGGTTCGACTTGTTTGAGCAGCGCGGCCAGCGGAAAACCCAGCCACGGAATAATCATTGACCAGGCCTCGACGCAGCGAAACCGATACACGCGATCTTCCAGCGGCGCGAGTTTCAGCAGTTCATCCAGATCGAAAGTCTTCGGTTTATGAACCAGTCCGCCGACTTCCACCGTCCAGGGGCGCGTGACGAAGTTTTTCGCGCGACCGGCGACGGCTTCTTTGTCGGTCGAAAATTCGTAGAAGTTGTTGTAGTTCGTGATGTCCTCGAAGTCGTTGGCTTGTTCGCCTTCGGGCGTGAAATAGCCGTTGCGAGCAATCAATTCCGGCGGCGGCCCGGCTTTGGCGGCTTCGCGGCCCGGCGTGTTCAGCTTGCGGTAAAGCAGCCCT
>CAZRXE010001228.1:0-4276 GCA_964603695.1 uncultured Heliomicrobium sp. | reverse complement strand
AAACTGCCAAATGGTTTGCTTGGTTGCGTCGCTCACGCGCCCTTCGGTGCGGGAAACACGTTCGCTCAGCAGTTCATACTTCGATTGCAGCAGTTCGTACTTTTCGCGCAGTTGAATGATTTCGGGATTCACCGTAACCCATTTCCTCCTTAAGTCGCGCGATTCTAAATCAGACCAAGCGAATTGGTACAGCAGCGGGGACGCTCGCCTTCGCCTGCGCTCTCTTGTAGAATCCGCCGCGTCTTCACGAGACGTTCATCACGATTTCAAAACCCAACACAAAGCGAGAGTTCAAAACTTATGAATGCGAAAATCCGCCTGCAATTGTCGGCAATGATGTTCTTGCAGTTTTTCGTCTGGGGCGCGTGGTATGTCACTGCGCCGAATTACCTGGGAACCATCGGCTTCACCGCCGGGGACATTGGCTGGACCTATGCCGTCGGGCCGATTGCGGCCATCATTTCGCCGTTTTTCGTGGGCATGATTGCCGACCGCTTTTTCGCCGCGCAGCACGTGATGGCGGCCATGCATTTGCTCGGCGGCGTGCTGATGTTCGTCGCCGCCGGAATGATGAAAGGCGGCAGCAGTCCCGGCTCAATCAATTTCATGATCTTTCTCAGCCAGTTGACTTATTACCCCACGCTGGCGATGAGCAATACGCTGGCGATGAAAAACATCGCCGATACCGAACGCGACTTTCCTTCGATTCGCGTGCTGGGAACCATTGGCTGGATTGTGGCGGGCTTTGCGCTCAGTTGGCTGGGGTGGAGCACGCAAATCAACATGTTTTATTTGACTGCGGTGACGGGAATCTTGCTCGGACTTTTCAGCTTGATGCTTCCGCACACGCCTCCAACGCAAACCGGCAAAGTGACTGCTGGACAAATTCTCGGCTTAGATGCGTTGAGTCTTCTAAAAAATCGGTCATATTTGATCTTCGTACTTTCGTCATTCCTGATTTGCATACCGCTTTCGTTTTATTACCAAATCACCAGCCGAATTGTGGAAATGGCGCAGTTTGAGAAAGTTGGCGGTTTTGGCTCGGTCGCCAAACTGTTGGGCTTCGGTGACGTGATTGGTTTAGTGATGACCTTTGGTCAGATGTCTGAAATCTTCTTTATGCTGGTGATGCCGCTTTTCTTCCGCAAGCTTGGAGTGAAGTGGATGTTGGCCGTGGGCATGCTGGCTTGGGTGTTGCGCTACGCGCTGTTTTCCTTTGGCGCGCCGGATGAAGTTCGCTGGATGATTCTTGGCGGCATTGTGCTGCATGGCATCTGCTATGACTTTTTCTTTGTCACTGGCCAGATTTACACCGACCAGGTCGCCCCACCTCATATTCGCGCTCAGGCGCAAGGGCTTTTAGTGTTGTTCACGCTTGGACTTGGAATGATGATCGGAGCCTATGCCGCAGGTACGGTGTTGTCGCAGCACACCACTGCCGCCTCCGGCGAAGCCGCGCAAAAGATGGTTGCCAAGTCCGCCGAGATCGAAAGGCTGAAATCCGATCCTGCTGCCGACAAAGCGCGCATTACGCAACTTGAGCAGGAAAAGGCGGAATTGCGCCGCGCGGAATTGAAAGCCATCGAATGGAAACCGTTGTGGGGCAAACCAGCGATTTTCGCGGCGGCCATTTTGGTGTTGTTCCTGTTGCTGTTCAAAAATCCCAAAGCTGCTTCGTCCAAACCGCGCGAAGCGGAAGTTTACGCGGATTAAGTGTAGGGCAACCTGCTGAGGTTGCCTTGCTTGCTTCAAAGACGTCTTTCGAGAACGCCGGGCAACCTCGGCAGGTTGCCCTACCCTAATTTCGAGGAGTTTTTCTGATGAAGTTCAATCTCGCGCCTGAAACCTGGCGCACCAAGGCAATTCTTTTTTCCTGCTCTCTGTTGTTGTCGGCTTGCGCGGCTGCGCCGAAAGAAGTGGCGTCCAATCAACCAGGCTCGGCTCAACCAGGTTCGGCAAGTTCGTCGTCCGCCTCGCCGTCTTCAGGCGTCGCGGTCGGTCACGGCGGTGGCGCGCCGTCTTCGGCGACTTCGGTTCCGATGCAATCGGGCGGGAGCGTGAAATGGACTGTTCCGTCGCGCTGGCAAACCGGGCCGGAAAAGCCCATGCGTTCGGCGACCTACCTGATTCCATCTGCGTCAGGCGACAGCGAAGGCGGCGAATGTGCCGTGTTTGAAAAAATCGGCGGCGGCGTGGACGCCAACATCAAACGCTGGATCGGCCAGTTTGAACAGCCAGACACCGGCTCTTCCGAAGCTAAAGCCAAACGCGGCACGGAAACCATCAACGGCTTTTCGGTTTCCACCGTTGACCTGACCGGAATTTACGCGGGCGGAGGCATGGCGATGGGACAGCCTTCTGTCAAAAAGCCTAGTTACCGATTGCTCGGCGCAATCATTGAAGCGCCTTCCGGCCCGGTTTACTTCAAACTGACCGGCCCGGAAAAAACCATCGCCGCCGCGCAAAAGGAATTTCAGGAACTGCTGAAATCGGTCAAATAGTAGTTTCGCTTAACCAGTTTTATTGCCGTTGACTCTGACGGCAACACGATTCTGGTGGATCAACACGTCTGAGTCGGACGACTTATCCAATCGTAATGCAACGGCACCAAACTGGCTTGCCGCCGTTGCGCGGGCGGCGTTACTATCCGTGCGGCATTCACCCTTTCAAGTTTTCAACCTAACAATTCGGAGGTCTCACAATGGCAGAGAATATCAATCGCCGCCGCTTTATGACGGAAGCTGGCGCGGGCGTCGCCGCCACAGGTTTATTTACGGCGGAATCTTACGCGCGCATAGTGGGCGCGAACGAACGCATTCAAATGGGCATCATCGGTTCCGGCGGACGTGGTCGGAGCGTGATGGGGTCATTCGGTAAATTCGCCGATCAGGTCGAGTTCATACACGTTTGCGACGTTTATGAACCGAACATCAACGCCGGGCTGAAGCTCTGCCGCTCCGGCGCGAAAACGACTATGGATTACCGCGAACTGCTCAATGACAAAAACGTCGTCGCTATTCTGAACGCCACGCCGGATCACTGGCACGCGGGCGTGCTGATGGACGCCGTGGCCGCCGGCAAAGACGCTTACAGCGAAAAGCCTTTCTCCTATTCCATTGAGCAGGGCGCGAAGATGGTCAAAGCCGTGCGCGCCACCAAACAAATTGTGCAAGTCGGCATGCAGCGCCGCTCTTCGGAAGCCGTGCGCGGCGCGAAAAAATTGGTGGATGACGGCGTGCTTGGCGAAGTTGTGATGGCGCGCGCGCAATGGTTCTGGAACCGCAAGCCGATGCCGAAAAAGATGGAGTTGGCGGGCAAGCTTGATTGGGAACGCTTCCAGGGACCGGCCAAAAAGCATTACGCGCTGGACGAGCGCCGCTTTTTTCACTGGCGCAACTTTTCCGATTACAACGGCGGTCATCTGACCGATCAAGGCACGCATTTGATGGACGTGATTCAGTGGTTCTGCAACGAGGGTAAACCGCCGCGCTCCGCTGTTTGTCAAGGCGCGATTTATGTTCACAAAGGCGCGGACGTACCGGACACATTCAGCGCGGTTTATGAATACCCGACCTTTCTGGCCACCTGGACGCTGTGTTACGGCAATTCCTACGAAGACGCCTGGAAGATTCACCTGCAAGGCAAAAAAGCCACGATGGTGATTGACGACGACGGCTATCGCGTCTTCCCCGAACCCTGGCAGCGCCCGAACATTCCGCCCAAAGCCAGTCACGAATACAGTGGCGGCATTCCGACTGAGCCGCACGTCAAAAACTTCCTGGACTGCGTCAAGTCGCGGCAAGAACCGAACGCGCCCGTCGAAGTCGGACATAACGCCGTGACGGGACCGCATCTGGCGAATATGGCGATGCGGCAACAAAAGCGCGTGGTACTCAGCGATGACGGTACAACGACCGCCAAACTCTGAACCAAAATGTAAAACGCCGTGCCGATGTCCTGACTGGAATCAGCACGGCGTTTTTATTCCAACGTCCGATCTATAAACTCTGTCAACTTCAGATCGCGCCGCTGTCTTCAATTGAAGACGTTTTGAAAATCCCTCCTGCAACCATTGCGATAAGTTACTGCAAGTTGCCCCCGCAGATCGCCCGCCGGAATTGGCACCACAGTTGCATTTTCCGGCGGACAGTAAAAGTAACTGCCGCTGCCGGCTTATGTGCCAACGCCCCGGATAAGCCCTTAGCGGTAAAACATTGGCCCTTGGTGAAAAGAGTGTCTCTTATGCTGGAAGACTTAATCGTGGGATTGTTATACC
>CAZRXE010001227.1:0-5802 GCA_964603695.1 uncultured Heliomicrobium sp. | reverse complement strand
GCCCGCGCCGCCCGCTGCCGATCAAAGCCATTCCCAAGCGATCATTCGCGCCAAGAATCCGTTGATAAGAAGCCGTCGTGATGGCTGCCGCGCTTGCGTTAAGTAGGAAGTTTCTTCGTTGCATTGTCATTCTCGCATCAGTGATCAATACGCCGGGCAAGGTGGGATGGGCTTTAGCCTGTCCCCGCTGTGGACAGGCTAAAGCCCATCCCACAGCTATCCTCCATCATTTCCCGAACACCTGCTTTAACGTCTGCCGCGCCGGAGCTACGGCCTTTTCGCCGGGCTTTTCGCCGCTCAGGCGTTCTTCTTCATTGATCGTCCAGCCTTGCCAGTTCGCCTTTTTGATGGCGGCGGCGAGTTCGCGAATCGGAAACTCGCCTTGCCCGAGCGGAACCTGTTCACCGTTTTTGAAATCGCGCAGATGCAATCCGATGATGCGCTTGTGATGTTTGGCAAAAAACTTCGGCACATCAACCTTCGCGCTGAACGCCCAGCCGCAATCGGTCAGGAAACCGACCAGCGCCGGATCGGTTTTGGCGTACAAACCTTCAATCTCTTCGCCGCCGTTCGCGAATTCCGGCCCGTGGTTGTGATAAGACAGCTTGATGCCTTTGGATCGGCAATACTTCCCAGCCGCATCCAGTCCGGCGGCTTTGCGCTTCAGGGCTTCGGCGTCAACTTTGCCGTCTTTGACCAAACCGCCGCCGCTCAAAATCAATCGTTCCGCACCCAAAGTGGCTGCGCCATCGGCAATTTTTTGCACCAGATCCATCGGCGCAATTTGCGTTTGCGGGTCGTATTGATCGAGAAAAATGTGGCAGCCCAGAAACTTCAGCCCAAACTGTTCCAACTGTTTTCGCGCGGCAGCGGCATTACCGAACTGGCCTTGAACGTTGCGAAATCCTGTCTCGAAACCGTCGTAACCCAAAGCTTTCAATTGCCTCAGAACATCGAGCAGGCTGTTGAAATTCGCCGAATCAATACGCCAGGCGTTGGTCTGGCAGCCGATTTTGACGCCGCCGATTTTCTGCCCGGCTTGCAAGAACGTCGGTGAAAGCGCAGTCGCCGACAAGGAAGTTAAAAATTCGCGTCGTGAAATCATCACTTTTCTTTTGGGACTGTCGTCTTGAATGGATCGTCTCGCCGGTTTGGGTTTACCGGTAAACCGGGCGCAATAGACCACAGGCGGCAAAAGTCTGTCAAGAATTCCGGCGCGCTTCGCCGATGGATTCTCGCAGTTTCAGTTCCACCGGCAGCAACAGACTTTGCGGTCCGGCGTGATTACCGGCCATCGCGCCTAGCAACAGTTCGTAGGCTCGTTTTCCGATTTCATACATCGGCGTGACCACTGTCGAAAGACTGATGTGCGTGAATTCGCCAACCGCCGTTCCGTCGAAACCGACGACGGAAACCTCGCCGGGAACTGCAACGCCTGTTTCTTCAAAAAAGCGCAGCAGCCCAACGGCCACCACGTCGCTGAATGTCACCACCGCCGTGGGCTTTGCGCCATTTGCCGCCCACAGTTTTTTCCCGGCTTCGTAGCCGCCGGCAAAAGTCAGATCACAATGTTCGATCAATTCTTCATCACAGTCGAAGCCGCGTTGCCGCGCGCAGCGCTTAAAGGCAGTCAGCCGCTGTCGAATCGGCAACATCGCCGGACGCCCGGAAATGTAGGCCACGCGTGAATGTCCGCGCTGGGCCAAAGCCTCCACCACCAGTTTGACGCCGGCGCAATAATCCGCCGCCACTTGATGAAAGATCGGCGGGCGCAATTCGCGATTGATGAGCACGACTTCAAACTCAAAGTCACGCTTCAGCAGGCTTTGCCAGAAAGGAGGGAGTTTCGGTTTGTCGCTGGTGAAAGGCGGCGCGGCGATGATGCCGCCGACGTGCAAACTAATCATGTCGCGCACTCGCTCCGTGTAGCGTTCGATGTCGTAAGAACCGTTGGCCAGCAGCACATGATAATTCGCCGCGCTCGCCTGGTCTTCGATGGCGCTAATAACTTCGGCGTAATAGGGATCGCAACTGTTCGGCACAATCACGCCTAACAAATTGGATTTGCCCGTGGCCAGGGCGCGCGCCACAGGGTTCGGACGATAACCCAACTTGTCCATCGTCGCGCGAATGCGCTGTTTGGTTTCCGCCGAAATGCGCGGATGGTCGCGCAGCGCCAGCGATATTGTCATCGCCGACAACCCCAGTTTGGCGGCCACGTCTCTGATAGTGACTTTCTTCTTCACCCGTTTGCTTGTTACTTCAGCTTATGGTTTTTTGATGTTACTTTCCGTGAAAGCGGGCGCATTCTAAGCTCGCCTGCCGCTGAATGTCATCAACCCAAAACCCGATGGAGAAGTGAATATGAAAAGATCGCTGTTGTCGTTGTTCCTGGCGTTTTCAATCTCGCTGCCGATGCCTCTTGCAGTCATCGCGCAAGACCCACCTCAGCAGGCTTCGATCAAAACCACTGAAGTGCTGCTCGACTTGGTCGTCAAAGACAAAAAAGGCCGCGTCGTCAAAGACCTAACGGCCAATGATTTGGAAATTTACGAAGACGGCGCGAAACAGCAGATCGAATCTTTCCGACTCGTCACGCGTCCCGGAGAAAGAAAGGCCGAAGAAAAGAAGGACGGCGCGCCGATACCCTCCCCCACCGTCAATCCGGTCAAACTGACCAAGGGCGAAAACGACATCGGCGTCAGCGCCATCGCATTGGTGTTTGACCGCCTCTCGCAAGACGGACGCAAACGCGCCCACGACGCAGCAATGACTTATGTCGGCGAAGACAGTCGCCCGAACGATTTCATCGGCGTGTTCAACATTGATCTATCGTTGAAGGTTTTGCAGAACTACACCACGGAAAGCGCGCTTGTCCGGCAGGCGATTGACAAAGCCGGCGTCACCGGCTCGGCGTCCTTTGCGTCCAACGCCGAACAGGCGCGCGGCCAGAACATCCGCATTGACCAATTGAAACAACAAGTCGCCGCCAGCGAATCCGCAGCTTCCGCCGCCGGAGCCGGCGGCAATGCGGCAGCGGCGGGCGCGGCGGGTTCCGCCGCCGGAGCTGCGAGCGTGGATTTGCAATTCGCTGAAATGACCCGCCGCACGCTGGAAACCTTTGAAGTGCTGGAACGCGATCAACAAGGGTACGCCACCTCGAACGGCTTGCTGGCCGTCATCAATTCCATGCGCAGCCTGCCCGGTCGCAAAGCCGTCGTCTTTTTTTCCGAAGGCTTGGCCATTCCGCCGAACGTGGTGGCGCATTTCCGCTCGGTCATCAATCAAGCCAACCGGCTGAACGTCAGCGTTTACACAATTGATTCTGCAGGCTTGCGCGCCACGAATCCGAACGACGAGGCCCGCGCCGAAATCAACGCTTTGGGCCGCCGCCGCGTGGATTACGATCCCAGCCGCCCGGAACTCGGTCGCCCGATGACCGCCATGCTTGAACGCAATGAAGACCTGCTGAAACTCAATCCGCAAAGCGGTCTGAACCAACTGGCGCTGGAAACCGGCGGCGCATTCATCGGCGACACCAGCAACATCGGCGGCAAACTTCATCAAGTGGACGAAGACCTGCACACCTATTATTTGCTGAGTTACGCGCCCGTGAATCAGAACCTGGACGGCAAATTCCGCCAGATTTCCGTCAAGTTGAAAAAAGGCGATTACGAAGTCCAAACCCGCAAAGGTTATTTCGCCGTCAATGCCACGGGCTACGTGCCGATGCTTTATTACGAATCGCCCGCGCTGGTTGCGCTCAATCAACCCACGCCGCCAAATGCTTTCCCCATCAAAGCCATGGGCTTCAACTTCCCGGACACCACACGCCAATTGCGCACCGTGGTCGAAGTCCAGGCGGCATCCAATTCCTTTACCTTTATCGAAGACAAAACCAAAAAAACCTTCAGCACGAATTTCACCATCCTGGCCCTGATTAAAGACCAGTCGAAACAGGTGGTCGGCAAACTCAGCCGCCAATACGTTCTGAACGGCCCGCTCGACAAACTGAAAGCCACACAAAGCGGCATGGTCTTGTTTTACAAAGAAACCGAATTGCCGCCGGGCCGCTACGAAATCGAAACCGTCGCCTACGACCAACCAACCGAAAAGGCGAGCGTCCGCCGCTCCGCGCTGGAAGTTCCCGACCCGGACGAAAACAAACTGCGCGTAAGCACGGTTTCCATTCTCAACCGCGTCGAACAACTGCCCGCCGGCCAAAAAGCCGATAGCGTGTTCCAACTCGGCGAAGTGATGCTGTACCCAAACCTGGGCGAAAGCTTCAAAAAATCCACGACCAAACAAGTCGGCTTTTACTTTGTGGTCTATCCGGCCAAAGGCGCGAAAGCCATCCCGCAACTGACGCTGCAAGTCGTGCAAGGCAGCAAAATGCCCGCCGATTTGCAATTGAAACTCCCCGCGCCCGACACGCAAGGCCGCATCCAATTCGCCAGCGCACTACCGATTGAAAGCCTGACGCCGGGCAGTTACGAATTGCGAATCACGGTGAAAGACGGGCAAAGCAGCGTCACACGCTCGCAGGTGTTCGTGATTGAACCCTGAGCAAGCGCCATAAACAGCAAGAGCCAACCGATCCCACATGATCGGTTGGCCGTTGCTGGATTCGCGTTTTCTGCTCAGCGAACAGCGACTTTCACGGTGTTTGCCGGACTGCCGTCCACGGTCAGTCCGATGTTCACCTCGCCGCGTCCGGCTAAAGAGCGCGGCAAACGCACGTTGAGTTGATCCAGCCCGACAAAATCGCCTTGCGGGCCTGCATACAAAACTTCAGCATCCACGCCGCCAATCTTCAGGCTGACTGCCGGTAACCCGCTGCGCCCGCGCCAACCGGTTCCATAAAGAATCAGGAAGAGCTGATCCGTCGCCGCACCTAGATCAATCGGCACGGCGACAATTTGTCCGAGCGCCGGATCGAAGCGAGCCAGTGGTTCGTAACTTTGCACACCGTCGGCTTTCACACGCAGCGCAAGTCCGTTCACCACACCCTGCCCGCTGGCATTAGCGGTGAACATTCCCGGCGCGACAGAGGCGATTTGTAAGGAACCGACCGACACCGCGCCGCTCCCGCTGGTGATCGTCGCCACGGCGAGGCCCGGAATGACGCCTTGCGGAATCTGATAATTGACCTGCGTCGGCGCAACGAAAAACAGCGGCGATAATCGCTCCACGCCCAGGTTGTCTTTGACTCTGACCGTCGTGCCGGCAAGCTGCGTCGGCAAAGGAACGGTTCCGGCAATCTGCGTCGCTGTGGCCAACTCCGAACCGAACGCGGCCACAATGGATTCGCCGGCCAGCGTCGCCCCCGCGTAACTGGCCGCCGACACCGTGCCCACGCTTCCCGTCGGCAACCGATCCAGCGCCGCGATTTCATTGCTGGAAAGCGCCGTGTTGTACAGCCGGATGCGCGCGACAAATCCGGCGGAAGCTTCGCCGTCACCGGCATTGTCACGGAAAAAGCGCAACGTGTTGCCTTCAAGCAACGCATCACTGTTGGTATCCACAAACGAGAATTGACTGATGCCGTTGACGTAAACCGCCACATTGCCCGCCGTATTGCGTGACATCGCCAGTTGCACGAAATTATTCGGCGTCAAGACGCGGTTATCACTTCCACCTTTGCTTGTAAAAACGACGCGGTCAAAACTACAGTACAACCCGTTATTGCTTGTGCCGTTTTTGAAATCAAGCAATCGGTAATTGTCAAAAGTCTGATTCAAGGAAAACAAAACAACTACTGTATAGCTTTGATTGGAGACGACTCCAGCCGTTGAAAACATG
>CAZRXE010001226.1:0-8686 GCA_964603695.1 uncultured Heliomicrobium sp. | reverse complement strand
ATCGATTTCTCAATATTGTGGGTTGATGACAATCCTGATTTCGTTGATGCGCATCGCCCGCCCCTTGAAGACTGGATGGACGAGCAGGGCTTTACTCTCGTGGTGCATGAGCATAGAAGCGCGACAGGCATTTTCGACGACTTAAGGGGAAAGGACATCGAACTGATCGTTGTTGACTACCACCTACGCGGAAAGAATGGCGATGTGTTGATTGGAGAAATCCGCAGCCAGAGTTTCTACCAAGACATCATCTTCTATTCTCAAGGCGGGACGAACAAAGTCTTCCGGACGCCGCCAGACGGTGTATTCTTCGTGGATAAGATGGATACAGTGCAACGAATCAAGGATCTTATCTCCCTCAAAATCAGAGGCGCGTCTGATCTGGCCACGTTCAGGGGATGGATTGTGGCGGACGCGATCGAATTGGAGATAATTTTGGGGCGAGTTTTGGCAAAGTGCTTCAAGGAGAAAGAAGACCTCTTCACCGAACGCGTGCTCACAGAAGAAGGGTTGTTCGATTTCGGCAAGAAGCACAAGGTACTCAACGGCATCCTGAAAGACCGCATCACCGCACTCAACAAATCCGCGCCAAAGTCCAAAGAACTTCCTAAGCTTCAAGCGTGCAAGGATGATCTGGACGTGTTTCCGAAAGAGATTATCGAGGTAAGGAACATGCTTGCTCACCAACTGGCAGAGATCGCCGAGACCGGGCAGAAGAAGATCAAAACCAGAACCAAAAAAGCCGAGGAAATGGTCATCACTCCTGAGAAATGCGCCAAGATCAGGAATGATGTTCGGAAGCACTTGAAAAACCTCCTAGAACTCGAATCGCTGATTTAATCAAACCGGCACATGGCTGACTTCCTTACAAAGTCCCAGCGTTCTGCCCTCATGTCTTCCATCAAGGGAAAGGCCAACAAGGGAACGGAACTTCGTCTTGTTGAAATGTTCCGGGAGCACGGTATTAAGGGTTGGCGTCGCCACTACCCACTTCCTGGAAAGCCGGACTTCGTATTCGCCAAGGCAAAGCTGGCGATCTTCGTGGATGGCTGTTTCTGGCACGGCTGCCCAAAGCATTATCGCCCTCCGACTTCCAACGTGGAGTTCTGGCGGAAGAAATTTGAGGGTAACCGAAGCCGTGACAAAAAGACGGATGCCCTGCTACGCCTAAAAGGATGGAAGGTGATCCGAATTTGGGAACATTCCCTTTGCCAACCAAAGCGTGTACTCACTCATATCCAAAAGGCATTGGCCGGTGCCGACAAGCTGTCTGACGAACATCCGGAAACGCTCAAGAAGGAGGACCTGCTGTAATGGCAAAATCATTCGACCTGCTCAGGGAAAAGATGTCCCCTGAACGCCGCGCTCGGAGTGAATCGCTCGCCGAGCAGATGATTACTGAAATCGCCTCGCAAGAACTTCATCAATCCCGGACTCCGGCTTGGGAGAAGGTCGCCGATGATGACCTTGTCGCCAATGCCGAAGCCATCTTTCTCGAATTCGACCGAAGAGAAAAGCAATGAAAATCTGGGAAGAATCCTTACGCAAACGACTGGCTGCTTCGCCGGAATACGCGGCTGAATATCTGAATGCCGTGTTGGAAGAAAACGACTCGCAAGCGTTTCTGCTCGCGCTACGCCACGTTGCCGAGGCAAATGGCGGGTTGAGCAAACTAGCCAGTGATGCCGAATTAAGCCGGGAAAGTTTGTAGCGGACTCTTTCCGAAAGCGGCAATCCGAAGCTTTCAAGCCTGACCGCTGTGCTGGAAGCATTGGGAATGCAGTTGACAATCTTGCCGAAGAGAGCGGCTTGATCCCTAAATGAAAAACCGTAAGGCCAATCAGCCATCTTCTGCCAGGCAACGCCGCGCGGGTTATGACAGCCCGCGGAACGTGCCGGTCGATCGTCTCTTTCCACACTTTATGGAATTCTTCTTCCCAAAGATTTAGGTGCTGATTGATTGGAGCGCCGCCGAAAGCTAGTCGGATGCCGCGTCGAATTCAACTTTGCGGCTTTCTCTGATTCCGCTTACGCAATTGGTCATGCTCAAGCATTGCGTCAATGATGGCGCTGGGCGGCAGGCGAAATGTTGTTTGCCGCATCCGGGCGATGGTGGAAGGCAGGTCGAGCAGTTCCTGTTCGGCTGCGCTTTCGAGGATCGTGAAAAGACGAATTGTTGGCAGGTTCAGCCGTTGTGCCTCTTTGATGGCGTCGCCGTCATCCGCCAATAGCGCATCGGCGTGTAACTCGATGGCGAGCGCGATGGCTTCGTGTTCGCCCTGCTGAATGTGGCGTTGCGGCGTAAACAGTGAGGTGTCGGCAGGCCGCACTTCGATCCAGGCGGGCGCTTGCTGAATCCATTGCACGACTTTGAGTGGTGTGTGCGGGCCTTGTAATTCCGTGAAAACGTGCTGCGGAATAATGATCTTGCCGTAAAGGGCTGAGAGAATCTGCGCTTCTTCGATTTCAATCAGGTAGCGCAACGGCGTCGTGTCGGAGACGATAATCATGACTCAACGAGATTTGTTAAGCAGCGCCGCCATTACGGCACGTTCGCGTTCCAGTTCTTCCAACGTGAAATTCTGGTCGCGCACGTCGTTCGCTTTGAAAAACGCGAACAATTCTTCGCGGTCGGTCAGCCCGAGCATTTCCTGAACCTGACGGCTGGTAATCAATCCCGCTTCGTGAGCTTGAATGGCGGCAAGTTCCAGCAGGCGACGCGGAAGCGGCGTGCTGGAACCATTCTGAATGTTGGCGGCGACATCATCCGGAATAAAGGCATTGAACGTGATTTCCATATCGTTACCTCGTTTGTAAGCATACTTTTCCGGTGTTGTGGTGACAATGCGCGTTTTGCTAATTGTGAATTATGTTGGGGCTTCCATCAGGACAACTTCATTTATCTTCTTATGAACCGGATTGGCCGCTGCTTTTTCTGAAAGAACGGGAGCGGCTCTGCGCCGGGTTGGGAATGGTTGTTCTGGACGTGCAGCATATCGGCAGCACTTCGATTCCGGGGATGCCGGCCAAACCGATTCTGGACATCGGCGTCGCGGTGGCGAATTTTGAAGAGGCGGTTCGGTGCATTCCGCTGATGGAGCAGCTTGGTTACAGTTACAAAGGCGAAAACGGCATTCCGCGCCGGCATTATTTCGTCAAAGGCGAGCCGCGCACGCATCACTTGCACATGCTTGAAGCGGCAAGCGAAGAGTGGAAAAACCATCTGCTCTTTCGCGACTACTTGCGCGGAAATGCGGAGGCTGCGCGAGCGTATGCCAATTTGAAACGGCAACTGGCGGCGAGCTTTGCCGCTGACAGAGAGGCTTATCAAACCGGCAAGGAGCGTTTCATCAACGCTGTGTTACGGCAGGCGAACGACGAAGGCTGAACTTAATTCCAAGTCGAAGCGCGGTTTCAGGCTTTCGTCAGAAGGTTACGGTGTTTGCCAACGTACTTTTCCGTGCCCGCCGATATTCAAGAAATTGAACGCGCCATCCTGTTTTTCCATCGTTTTCCCGTTGCCATCAGCCAGGCGAAGGGCCCATCCACTACGAAATCTTTCAATTACATTGCGATGGCAGGCTGTTGCGGGCGTTTCCGATGCGTTGGAATGGTACTTGCGCCGGTTTTGTACAGCATTTCGCGCAAGAGTTGTGGATGGGTCGGCGCAAATCTTTGGCAGGGCGGCAGACTAGATTGCCAAATCCGGCGAGGATGCCGCAACGCTTGAAAACGCCCTCTGGCAATTGGCACAAGAAGCGACGGCGTTTCCACAACGCTTGATTCAACCAACCGAGTCAGCTCTTTTTCACGACTCTGTTTTCAGGGTCTCGGAGAAGTGTTGTCTCAAAACGTAGGAGGAATTTATGCAGTCAAGAAACCCGCTGCAAAAGTTTTTTTCTCGAAGCAGCTTGCTGCTGATTTGTTTGCTGTCGGCTTCCGTAACGGTTTTCGCGCAAGACCTGGTCACCAAAGGCTCCATCAATGGCCGCATAGTGGATCCGGCGGGCGCATCAATTGCTGGCGCTAAAGTCACCGTCAGCGGTTCGACGGGCGACCGTAGCGTGACCGCCAATACCGAAGGCGAATTCGACGTGCCGAATCTGACGCCCGGCACTTACACTGTGAAGGCCGAACAGTCGGGCTTCAAAACCGTTTCGGTTCCGAACGTCGCGGTTTACGTGGGCAAATCGTCCACGCTGAAACTCGCTTTGGAAGCGGGCAACATCACGGAAGTAGTTGAAGTTTCGGCTGGCGCAACCACCGTTGATTCTTCCAGCACGGCGGTCGGGCAGAATTTGAACGACCAGCTTTTCCAAAACATCCCGGTACAGCGCAGCGTCACCAGTTTGTTTTATCTGGCTCCGGGCGTGGCTGACAGCGGCAAGGGCGGCACGGCCAATCCTTCGATTTCAGGCGGATCGGCGCTTGATAATTTGTATGTCGCCGACGGTGTGAACATCACGGATTCGGCCTTTGGCGGGCTGGGCGTATTTTCGCGCAATTTCGGAACCATAGGCGTTGGCATCAACACTTCGTTCATCAAGGAAGTGCAGGTCAAAACCGGCGGATTCGAGCCGCAATACGGGCAATCGCAGGGCGGCATCATCAACATCATTACGCAATCCGGCGGTAAGGATTTTCATGGCGCGCTTTATGGCTATGCACGTCCACAGGCATTCGAAGCCACGCGCAAACAGCCGGACGATCTGCGCACCAATAAATTCGGACGACTGTTGCAGGAAGAAAATTACGATGCGGGCTTCGATCTGGGCGGGCCTGTGCTGGGATCGAAAGACAAAGTCTTCTTTTTCGGTTCGTTCAACCCGACGGTGCGGCGCGAGATTGTGCGCGGGGCTGCCGGTTCGGGATTGGATCGGTTGCTGGGCGAAACCAGCCGCCGGTTCCGCACGCTGAATTATGCTTTCAAACTCGACGCCAATATCAGTGCGAACCATCAATTCGCGTTTTCGATCTTCGGCGATCCGACAGTCACCAACAACGCACCGTTCGCCACCTTGAACATTGACAACCTGACGGCGTTCAACAAACTCGATTACGGCACACGCAACATTTCCACGCGCTACACAGGCACGCTCAGCCCGACCTGGACTGTGACGGCTTCGTTCAGTCAGGGGCACAACCGGTTCAACGAATCGGGCTTTTCAGACTTCAACCAGATTACGGATCGCACGCAACCGGCGCGCGGCAATTTCACCGCCATCGGTTACGGCTTCTTTGAACCGACCGACAGCAACACTTACCGCGCAACGGCGGACACCACCAAACAGGCCTCTTTCCTGGGGCAACATACTTTGGGATTAGGCTATCAATTTCAACGCGCGTTTTATAACGGCACGCGCGACCGCAGCGGTCCGAAATACACAGTGCCGGCAACCAACGCGACAGGCGTTCCGACAACGCAATTGTCCGGCGCTGCCGCCGCCGCCATCGGCAAGTCGCTCAATGCGGTTTGGGATTTGTTCCCCGCTGCTGATACCTGCACGCTTTGCCCGTTTATGAACGTGGCGGGCGTGGGAGACATCCGCGTTTACCTGCGCCAAACGCGGGGCGAATACGGCAACACTTCCTTCAAAACCAAAGCCAATTACCACGCGGCTTACATTCAAGACACCTGGCGCATCAACCGCTTCCTGACTGCGCTAGCCGGATTGCGGCACGAACAGGAACGGCTGATAGGCAATCCCGGCGCGGATGGCAATCGCATAGGCTATAGCTTCACAGGCGCTTGGGCACCGCGCGTGGGCGCGACTGTTGACCCGTTCGGCAAAGGCAAGACCAAAGCCTATTACAACTTCGGGCGCTTCTTTGAATACATCCCGCTCGATCTGGCGGAGCGTTCGCTGTCGGCGGAAACCGATTTCCGCAACGGACGATTCGCGCCGGATTTTGAAATCGTCAACGGCGTGCGCCGTGTGAAGCTCAATTCGCTGGGGACTGTGACGCCGGTGCTGGATGCAGCGCACTTCCTGACGGGCGCAACGGGCGGCACGGGTTCGACCGTGTCGGTTTCGTTGTCGAATCCAAGCAGCCCGATTTTGCCTGGAACCAAGCTCGGTTATTCGGACGAACACATTGTCGGCTTTGAACAGCAACTGCCCGGCAACTGGACATTTTCGGCGCGTTACCTGGATCGCCGTATCAAGCGTGTGGTCGAAGACGCTGCCGTCGTCGCGCCGGAAAGCGCGGACTTTTTCGGCCAGACCTATTTCATCGGCAACATCAATTCCAGACTGGACGCGGCGGTCAATCCGATCAGCGTCAAGTTCACGCCCGTTCTGGACGCCGCAGGCAACGTCACCAACATCCCGGCAGCGTGTTCGCGGAATTTTGTCAACGCAGACCTGGGCGTTTGCTATCGGCCCAACGGCGCGAACGGCCAACCGGCGGGCAATGCCGGCGCGGACGGTGTGGCGGACGGTTTCCCCGATCCGGTCCGCAAATATCGCGCGGTGGAATTGGAATTGAACAAACGCTTTTCCAAAGGCTGGCAGCTTCTGACCAACTGGCGCGTCGCCAAGTTGGAAGGAAACTTTGAAGGCCATTTCCGCAACGACAACGGCCAGACTGATCCGGCCATCAGTTCGCTATTCGATTTCACTGCGGGCGAATTCAATCTGCTTGGCGATCAATTAGCGGTCGGCCCGTTGAACACGGATCGCCGCCACATCGCCAACATTTACGGCAGCTATGCTTTCGGCGACGGAGGATACATTCGCCGGTTGAAAGGGCTGAATCTGGGCGCGGGACTTCACATGGAATCCGGCGTGCCGGTCAGCGAATACCTGGCGCATCCGGTTTATGCCAATGCGGGCGAAATCCCTGTCGGCGGACGCGGCAAGCTGGGACGCACGCCGTTCTTCGCCAAGCTCGATTTGCACGCGGATTACAAATTCTCGTTGAACGACCGTTGGCGCGTAACGTTGATCGGCGATTTCTTCAACGTGACGAACAATCAAAAACTGCGCTTGCCGGATATGTTCCGCGAAAGCACCGCCGGGCAAGTCAACCCGGACTTCCTGAAACCCGGCATCGCCCTGACCGATCTGACGCGTGGGTACTTCCTGCCGTTCAATATGCGGTTGGGCGTGCGGCTGGAGTTTTAATTTGCTGAGAGTAGTGCAACCTGCCGAGGTTGCCCTATTTGTTTGGCAAACCTCTTAGGGGAACACACCACAACCTGCCGAAGTCGCTCGCGTGCTTGGAATAGTCTCTGAAGCACGCAGAGCAACCTCGGCAGGTTGCATTACTTGGTTTAAGGAGAATTCGATGCGATGTCAGTGGATTGCATTGGCGGTCTTCTTTGCTTGGCTGACGCCGACAGTTTGGGCGCAGCGTCCCGGATCGCCTGTTTCCGGCGAAGTGCATGGGCAGGTGCGTTACACCGCCGGCGGACAACCGGCGGAGCGCGTACTCGTGCGGTTGGAAGTGATGGGCGGCGGATTGGTCGGGCAGGTGTTGACGGATCGTAACGGCGCGTTCCGCTTTCCCCGGCTCGACGCTTTGCAATACGTCGTCAGCATTCACGCGCCGGGCTTTCGCGATGTGCAACAACAGGTGAATTTGAAAACCTCGACCAGCGAATATGTGCTGCTGCAATTAACGGTTGATCCAAACGCCCGCCCGGCGGAGACAGCGCCTGCGGCAGGCTTGGTTGATGCCAACATCCCGCCCGAAGCGCAAAAGGAATTTGAGCAGGGCAAAGCCGCCTTGCTGGAAGAAAAGCGAGTGGACGAAGGCCGCAAGCATCTGGAAAAAGCCGTCAGCTTGTATCCCAATTTTCTCGAAGCGCAATTGCTGCTCGGCACGGCGTGGATGGAAGCTCACGACTGGCGCAAAGCCGAAACATCGCTGCGCCGCGTCCTGGAAATCAACGACCACACCGCGCAGGCGCACTTCGCGCTCGGCGAAGTTTATAGCCAACAGACGCGCTATCAGAACGCCGAAAAAGCTTTGCTGGCAGGGCTGAAACTCAGTGCCGATTCCTGGCAAGGACATTTCACGCTGGGCCGCGTGTATTTGGCGCTGAACGACATCGTCAAAGCCGGCGTCGAAGCCGGACGCGCGCTGCAACTGAAACCGGATTTTGCCGAAGCTTATTTGCTGGCGGGAAACATTCTGCTGAAAGCCAAGAAAGGCGCGGAAGCCTTGCCGATGTTTGAAGAGTATTTGCGGCTGGCGCCCAAAGGCCCACTGGCTGGTGAAACGCGCGAAATCGTCGAAAAACTCAAACAGGCGATGGCAGGCAAGAAATAGTAGGAACAAGCTGGGAGCGCACACAAGCTGGGAGCGCACGCGTCCCCGCGTGCGCTCCCAGGGATTCGATTACACGCACTTAGAGAATCCGCAGTCGCGGCAGGTGTAACAGCCGCCGGCGTATTCAATTTGGTTGCTGCTGCATTCCGGGCAGGCGGAAATCACTTTCTTTGAATCGAGTGTGATCGGCTTTGCGGGCGCGGCTGGCGCGGTAACTGCCGGTTGCGGCGCGAGTTGTTTTTGCTCGGCGACTTCAGCCATCGCTTGTTTGACGGCTTCGCGGGCGGAATCCGGCTGATGCATCAGGCGGCGTTTGGTCAGCATGATGCATTCGGCGACCACCTGTTCCGGCGACGTGCAAAGCCGCGCGTTGAACCAGATGGAATGATTGCCCAGCACTTTGTTCAAG
>CAZRXE010001225.1:0-5035 GCA_964603695.1 uncultured Heliomicrobium sp. | reverse complement strand
AGCGGCAAGCCTTTGCGGGGCTGCTGTGGAGCAAGCAGTGGTTTTATTACGACGTGCGACGCTGGTTACGCGGCGACCCTGCGCAACCTGAACCGCCGAAGTCGAGGTTGAAAGGCCGCAACAGTCAGTGGAAACACCTGTTCAATGAAGACGTGGTTTCCATGCCGGACAAATGGGAATACCCGTGGTATGCCGCCTGGGATTTGGCGTTTCACTGCATTCCGCTGGCGCTGGTGGATCCGGACTTTGCCAAAGAACAACTTATCTTGATGCTACGCGAATGGTTCATGCATCCGAACGGACAGATACCGGCTTATGAATGGGCCTTCGGCGACGTGAATCCGCCGGTTCACGCCTGGGCTGCTTGGCGCGTTTACAAAATCGAAGAGCGGCAATACGGCCGCGCCGACCGCAAATTTTTGGTGCGCGTCTTTCATAAGCTGCTGCTCAATTTCAATTGGTGGGTCAACCGCAAAGACTCCGAAGGCAACAACGTTTTTGAAGGCGGCTTTTTGGGACTCGACAACATAGGCGTGTTCGACCGCAGTTCCAAACTGCCGACGGGAGGCACGCTGGAACAGTCCGACGCGACCAGTTGGATGGGCATGTATTGCCTGAACCTGATGACCATTGCGCTGGAACTGGCCAAAGAAGATCCGGCTTATGAAGACGTGGCGTCGAAGTTTCTGGAGCATTTTGTCTACATTTCCCGCGCGATGAACGACATCGCCGGCAAAGGCATAGAGCTGTGGGATCGGCGCGACGGCTTTTATTACGACGTGCTGCATTTGCCGAACGGTCACAGTTTCCCGATGCGCGTGCGTTCGATGGTCGGCTTGATTCCGCTCTTCGCCGTGGAAACGCTGGAATCGGAAGTGCTGGACAATCTGCCCGGCTTCAAACGGCGCATGCAATGGTTCATTGATAACCTGCCGGAGTTCGGCGATTACATCGAAACGCTGACCACGCCGACCAACGTCCGCCGATTCTTTTCGCTGGTTAATCGGCGGCGGCTGCGTTCGGTGTTGAAGTATCTGCTGGACGAAAGCGAATTCCTTTCAGAGTTCGGCATTCGCTCACTGTCGCGCTTTCACCGCGAAAATCCTTACGTTCTGCACGTGGACGGCGAAGAGCATCGCGTGGATTACGAACCGGCGGAATCGAAGACTGGTTTGTTCGGAGGCAATTCCAACTGGCGCGGGCCGATCTGGTTCCCGGTCAACTTCCTAATTCTGGAATCGCTGCAAAAGTTTCACCACTTCCTGGGCGACGATTTCAAAGTGGAATGTCCTGTCGGTTCCGGTCGAATGCTGAATTTGTGGGAAGTCGCCGAAGAGATTTCGCGGCGCTTGACCAAGCTCTTTCTTCGCGACGAAAACGGCTTACGCCCGGTTTTCGGCGGCGCGGAAAAATTCCAGCACGATCCGCACTGGAAGGATTACCTGCTGTTTTACGAGTACTTCCACGGCGACAATGGTGCGGGACTCGGTGCCAGTCATCAAACTGGCTGGACAGGCTTGGTCGCCAAGCTGGTTCAGCAGGTTTATGCCTCCAAACCAGGGCAGATGACCGGACGACTCGATCCGAAGATTCTGGAATTGCTGGGGCAGAAATAGCAGACCGAACGGTTGCCAAAACTCCGTCAGTGCCGGAACGCTTCAAAGGGTTGGCGGCGGATTGATTAAAGCTATTCGCCATGGTCACCGGCATTGAAATCCTTGTGGCTGTAGCCTTGCGTGGGAAGCGCGGAGGAATGGTCTGTGACCGGTCGCGCTTCCACTTTTGTTGTTCCAACGCAAGCCATCAGCGCCGGCATCAGCGCCGTTTTCAATTCCGTCACGGATTGAAAACGGTGCTGAGGATTGACCATCAAACAGCGTTGAATGACGCGGTTCAGATTCGTCAATGCTTCGGTTTCGCCGGAAAGGTGGAACGGCTGCTCCCAAATGGCTTCCAGCACATCTGTTGGCGTTTTGCCATCAAACGGGCGGCGTCCGGTCAAGGCTTCAGCCAGCATCACGCCAATCGTGAAAATGTCCGAGCTTTCTCTCACCGCTTTGCCCGAAAGCTGTTCGGGCGACATATAAAACAAAGTGCCGACGATCATTCCCGGCTTGGTCAATGTCGTTAAACCTTTGTCGTTGTCTGACTGGGCTGAGGCCTCACGAAATTTTGCCAATCCGAAATCCAGAATCTGCAACTGAGCCTGCCCATCTGCCACATCTGAGTTGCGGGACACCAGAATGTTTTCCGGTTTCAAATCGCGGTGAATAATGGCGGCTTGATGCGCGGCATTCAGGCCATCCAGCAATTGTCCGAACCACTCCGCTGCCAGTTCCGGCGACAAACGGCCCCGCCGTTTCAGTTCGTCGCGCATCGTCACGCCATTTACCAATTCCATCACCAGCCAGGCACCGCTCGAAGCCACGCCGCCAGTTTGAGTGCGTCCGTAATCGAAAACCTTGACAATGTTCGGATGATTCAGGCGGGCGGCGGTTTGGGCTTCCTGTTCAAAGCGGCGGAGCAATTTTTTATCGCCGAAATAATCGGCGTGAATTAGCTTGACGGCGACGGCGCGACGCAATCGCAAATCGGTGGCGGCGTAAACTGCGCCCATGCCGCCTTTGCCGAGCAGGCGTTCCAGCTGGTAGCGCGCTTCGATGACGCGTTCAACTGGCAGCGAAAGCGTCAGTTCGGTTTGGCAGTCCGTGCAATAATTCCGCGCCGAATCAAAGCACAGACCGCACTGCGGACATTCGCGCAGCAGATTGATTTGCGCTGCGTTCAGCCGGGCCAAAACCTGACGTTCGCTTTTTGATTTGCGGCGGATTTGCGCGCGCAGTTGGCCGACTTCGATGGCGGTGGCAATTTGTCGTGCAATGGCTAGCAGCAATCGGCGGTCATTTGGGTCATAAGGTTCTTCGGATTTCTTTTCGCCGAGCAATAGCACTCCGGCCAATTGATTTTCTGAATCGTTCATCGGCACGATCAACCGAACAGCCCGTCGTTCCAGTTGCCGGTGTTCTGCGGCGGGCAAGTCCTGGCCGCGCTCAAAAGGAAAATCCAGCGGCGCTGGCCGGTTTTTCATCAAGTCAAATAACACCAGTTCCGGGGCGAAGGAAAAGTCCGAAGTCTGTGCGTCAGGCGAAGAGGAGGATTCCCATTCAGCCGTTGCGCTGCGGCGAAACAGAAAATGAACCTGTTCGGGGTGCAGGGTTTCTTCCAACCGTTGGCGCACGCGGCGGCACAAGTCTGATAAATCGTCGAACTCCTTGATTTCTTCAATTAACTGGTAAAGGACGCGCTCCTGATTGACCTGCGCCCGGAAAAATTGACCATCCAGCCAGCCTCCCACCTGTTTGCGAAACATCAGGCTCAGCGAAAACAAAACGATCAGCCCAAAAGAAAGCGGTTGCGCAAAAAACAAATCGCGGATGGTCTGATCCGGATGCGAAAGAATCTGATAAACCAGCAATAGCGCGGGCAATCCCAGCATGACACGCAGCGCGTTGCGCGCCAGCAGGTATTGCAAGCCGCGCCGCAAGACAACGCGCGCCGGATAGAGCCGCCGTGTCAGAATGGCATAGCCCCAAACCACCGGAATCCAGACTGCCATCGAGTCTGTTAGCCACAGCAGCCGATCATGTGTTTCCCGCCAGGTCTTGTTTGCGCCCAAAACAGCGGCAACCGCCTGATTGATAATTTCCAGTCCGGCAATGGGAATAATCAGCGACAAGTTGCCAAACACCATCACCTGCAGGCGCCGCCGATGATCCAGGTCGCGGACAATCAGAAAATTTCGCAGCAGCGCAGCGCAGGTACAGAGCAATCCCATTGGATAAAACCATTCGCGCAGGCGGCGAAAGAAGTGAATCCAGAAATCTTCGTGCCGAAACAGCAACGAGGTCAGCCATTCGCTATGAGGAGCCAGTTCGTACACGCAGTTGCCGAACCACAATACGACGCCAATGACATAAAGCGAATTGCGCAGGATTCGCCAAAATCGTGTTAGCGTTAGGTCCGCTCCCGGAGGAAAAGAGACCGCAGTGTGAAAGCAGATGGCAATAAAAAAATACCCTCCGCCCAAAAAATAAATCGCAAAAACCACCCAGGTTTCCCAGCCATGAAAGGCTGGAAGCGAAAGCAGCAAAATGGCGAGGTTCAATACGCCCAGGGAGATAAACGCAGGCGTGGCAATACGGGCAAAATTGTCCTGGCCGCGCATCAGCAATACCAGAAACGCAACCACCAGAAAAATCAGGCCACGCGGAAAGCCAAACAGCCAATACCGCCAGCGCGCGTTGAGGTTTTGCGGACGATACCAGGAAGATGCCACCGGAATCTGCAACCTGGCTCCGCCGCGTTCGACCAGAAACGAACAGGGTTGCCCGGGCTGAATGTCTCTCCACACAAACGGCGGATTGACGCGGCCAAATCGGTCGTCGCCATTGGTGGCGAGGATTTCATCGCCTTCGAGAATTTTCCCTGCCGCCGGCCCCGATGGATCTACCAACACGACGATCAGCCGGTTGCCGCGAAAATCCGCGCGAAGTCCAAAACGATCCTGCCGTCCGTGACTGACAGCAATCCAGGCCAACACCAGATGCAGTCCGGCAACGACAACAATGCCTGTCAGCGAACCGCGCCAAAACCACTTTCCCGCAGGCTGTTTCTGCTCCGGTTCAATTGTTGGAGGCGATGGATGACTGACGAAAGATTTGGTAGGCGCAGAGGACAGTCTTTCCGTGAGATGCTGAGCTGGGGAATTCGTGTGAACGGCAGGACTGAAATAAGACTGCGCTTCGCTTTGTGCGGCCAACAATGATTCGATTTCGCGCCGCAAACCTTCATCTTCGCCGCAGGCTTCGGCGACAAAAGGGTTGCGTTCGTGCGGCGGCAGAGAGGCAGCAGCGAGGAAAATTTCATCCAGCTTTTTCCAGCGTTCAGGGTTCATTCGCGTTTGTTTGGGGACTGAGATCGTTGGCTTCTTTTCCCCTTAATTCGTGGTAAAGCCAGGTTTGCGCCAATCGCAATT
>CAZRXE010001224.1:0-2138 GCA_964603695.1 uncultured Heliomicrobium sp. | reverse complement strand
GGTGATGATGGCACCGGCCAGCAGCACGCCGAATTGCAAGCCGAGGACGGTAACGACCGGGATCAAGCCATTTTTTAAGACGTGCTTATAAATCACTCGGCGTTCGCTCAAGCCTTTGGCGCGGGCGGTGCGGACGTAATCTTCATTCAATTCTTCGATCACGCTGGAACGCACCATCCGCGTCAGAATCGCGGCCAGCGGCGCGCCTAGTGTAACGGCGGGCAGAATCAAGAATTCCAATCCGTAACGGCCTGAAACCGGCAGCCAGTCGAGTTTGATGGCGAAGAAATAAATCATTAGCGGCCCCAGCACGAAACCCGGCGTGCTGATGCCGAGCAGGGCGACGACTGACGCGATGTTGTCGGTCAGCTTGCCTTGATTGGTTCCCGCCGTCACGCCCAGCGGCAGGGCGAAGGAAATGGCGACCAGCAATCCAGCGATGGCCAGTTCAATTGTGGCAGGGTAGCGCGAAAAAATTTTGTCGAAGACTTTGTCCGTGGGGTTAATCAGGCTGACGCCCAGATCGCCTTGCAGTACGCCTTGCCAGTAATTCAGATATTGGCGCGAAAGCGGCAAATCCATGCCGAGTTTGTGTTTCAGTTCGCGGACTTGGGCGTCGGTCGCGTTGTCGCCAAGCGCGTTGCGCACGGGGTCGCCCGGCACGATGTGGATGAGCAAAAAGACCAGCGTCACTACCGCCCACACGACGGGCAGCACAAGCAAGAATCGCTTTGCCAACGCCAACAGGATGTTTTGCATGCAGTGGATGATAGCAGAGCCGTTTCGGAGTTGGGAGTTGAGGCGGGCTTGGGCCTGAAGTTTTGGGTATTTGATTCCTTGACTCAAAACTTCAGGCTCTAATTTGTTCAGGCGTAAACGGATTGGCTGGAATACCGTTCAGTTACCGCCTCTTCCGTGGAGGCATAACTGACCGCGCCGATCCAGGTCGGCCAGTCGCTCTCGGTAGCGATGTATTGGCTCATCAACCAGACTTCATTATCGTCCGGGGCGATGGCCGCGCCGCTGAAACTGCTCCATTCGCAGGAAGTCGAAGCCAGTCCGCGCAGCAAAAGTTCGCTTCCACGCAACAAGCCGGGTTCATCGGCGGTTTGTCGTCCGGTGAAGCGTATGGTCGGCGGACCGTTTTCTCCGGCCTGATTGAAAACCATCAACAGATTACCTTCGCCGTCAACGGTCAGGGCGGGGCAAAAGTAATGTTGGTGTGGGGCACCGTAAACGCCTTGTTGCATGGCGCACCCAGCGCGCGGGTTGATTTGCAGCCAGTGAATTGCTGCGCTGTTCACTCCGTCGCCCCAGTGGGCGGCCACTGTGTGCGCCGCCCACAGCAATCCGTGGCGGAACACGACATTGACCAGTCGAGCGTCACCGATGCTTATTTCCAGTTTGCCGGCGCGCTGTTTGATGTCCGGCGGCAAATGATAAGGTGCGGTGGGAACGAATCGGCGTTTGAGCGTGGGAGCCTGGCGCATCGCTTGAGAAATAGTCCATTGCGTCACGCCCTGACCGTCACTGTTGGCATTGAGCAGATATTGCGCTCCGGCGGCGCGCAGGTTGACCGCCGGTTGCACGCCGAAGGCCGGCGAACCGTCGGCATTACGCAATTGCCAGAAATCCCAACCGTACAAAATGCCGCCGGCTTGCATTTCTTTGACATGCAAAATGCGCAGTTTGGAATAGGCGAATGCATCTTGCCCGGTGAACAGGTTCGCTGTCAGGTACAGCAGCGAATTGTCAACGGCAAGCCCCAGACCTTCCGGCCAATAAGCGGTTTTGAAGTTTCCGTCGTAGCCGGCGTCCAGCGCCCAAATCCACCAATTGCCCATCGGATCGCCGGTTTGCGAACACGCCAGCAGGAACCATGAATGTTGCGCATCCATGCTGCGGGCGCAAGCGGCCATCAGCCAGCAACCGTGAAATTGGTCATAGAGAACTTTTGGATTGAAGATCAGCGCGTCGGCCACGAGCGGAGAGAAGACTTCCGCCAGTGTGCGCCGCAACAGTTGCCGTCCTGGTTTGTCGAAAACAGCGAAAGTCGCATTGACTGCCGCAAGCAGATGATTTGGCCCGGCGGCAATGTGACTGTTGGGCGGCGTCCAGTTCGTGTCGTCCAGTCCGGC
>CAZRXE010001223.1:0-1531 GCA_964603695.1 uncultured Heliomicrobium sp. | reverse complement strand
TGTCAGCGTATGAATCATTCAAAGACCTCGCGGAACAACTGGAAAGTACCTTAAAAGAAGTCGGCTCTAAATACCTACTTTCTTTTGCCTGACTACTTATGCGAGTCTTGGGGCGTGTGTCACTGACCATAAAGAGCAGTCGCTACGCAGCTAAGGGGTTGCGCGGATACCTCAATTGCTCACGCTGAGAAGTAACGGCTGATGGTGTTTTCGCTCGGTTTGGCAGTCATCAACGAAACCACGATCATCAGAATCGCCGAAACAATCGTCATTGGTACGACCGGCAGCAAGCCGAACACCGAAGTCCCGCCCGGTGTTCTTGCCAACACTTCCCAGCCGCCGATAGACCAAATGACTTTTGGTGTCGCGACGACCGATTGAAAGACAGCCACGGCGATGACTGCGCCTGCCGCCCACAGCGTGGAAGCCAGCGCGCCCCATTTGGTGCTGCGTTTCCAGAACAAGGCGGCGACCATCAGCGGCATCAAGGCCGAATAGCCGGAAAAGGCATACGACACGGCCAGATCGAAAATCGGTTGTGGAAATTTCAGCGCGATGAAGTAGGCAATCAGCGTCAGGCCGACGACGAACAGGCGACCGGTCAGCACTTGGGCTTTTTCGCCGAAGCGTTCCTTGCCTTCGTAAAAGGCGAAAATGTCTTCGGTGAACATGGTCGAAAGCGCCAGGATTTGCGAATCGCTGGCCATTACGGCGGCCATAATGCCCGCGCCCAACAAGCCTGCCAGCCACAGCGGCGCATAAGCTTCCAGCAAACGCAACAACACGTCGTCTCCTGCGGATTTGGCGCGCAATTGGTTTTTCTGTTCCGGCGAAAGCGTGGCGGCTTGCGTGGCCAGCGTTTGGCGCGCTTCCAGTTTGGCTTGAATGGCGGGAACTTCCGTCGCGCGGTTGGCCGAAACGCCCAGGAAAACAGCCGGCAGCCAGATTGCCAGCATGCAGATTGGATAAAGAATGACTGTCTTTTTGAAATGCTGCACGCGCTCTGCCGTCAGGCAGAAAATAATCATGTGTGGGAAGTTGATCGAAGACAGCGGAATGAAGGTGTAGCTGAAGAAAAACAGCGGCGAGATTTTCTCCCGCGTCAGCAGCGACGCTGTCGAAGGCGAAGCCAGCAGTTCATTCATCGCTTTGCCGAAGCCGCCCATTCCCGCACCGATAACCACCAGCGCAATCGCGCCGAAAATCAGAAACAGCGTAGTTTGAAACGTATTGACCCAAGCCGTGCCGCGCATTCCGCCGAAAAACACATAGCTCATCACCACCAAAGCCACGACCGCGCCGCCCAGCCAGAAGGGAACTCTGCCGCCGCTGATGGCATAAAGCGTGGTTCCGCCGCCCATCACGCCGATGATGATGTAAGGCAGCAGCAGCGCCGTTTGCACGACGGTGATGACCGTACCGATGTGGCTGCATTCCCAGCGGTCGCGGAACAGTTGCACCGGCGTCATAAAGCCGAAGCGTTTGCCCAGCGCCCACACGCGCGTGCCGATCAAAAACAACGACAGCGGGA
>CAZRXE010001222.1:0-9289 GCA_964603695.1 uncultured Heliomicrobium sp. | reverse complement strand
AGGCGTTTTTCAGGCGTTCATTTCAATTTTTAGATTTTGGATTTGAGCTTGACCTGCGGCAGTCTACTTCAAAAGGAAGGTTTTTCAAAATTTGAGACGCGCTCAAATTTTCGCCAGCAGGTAGAACTTGCCGGTGGGTTGCACCGAGCCGCCTTTGGGTTCAAGCGTGACGGCGGTCGCGGCTAGACCACGAACGGCTTCCATTGGAAGTGTAATGTCAAATTCGGCATTTCCCTGGGCATTTGGGCTGAAAACTCTGGCGTTGATTTTCGCATCTTCCCTGGTTACGTACCAGAGTTGGTAGCTCTGATCGCCGGCAGGCAAAGGCAGGTTGTTGATGTACACCTTCCAGGTCTGAGTCTTTTTATTCCAGAACACCTTGGCGGTTGCCTGCGGCGATTCGACGCCGGCCATCGAGATGATTTGAGTATCAGTGGAGATGATTTCCTGAACCTGTTCTTGCGCCGAATGAAGCTGGTTGGAAAGCTGCGTGTTTTGCCAGCCCAGGTAGGCCGTGGCAAAAATCAATGAAACGGCGGCGGCCATTGCCAACCAGCGAGGCGCTTGTTTGGACACGCGCAATGGTCTGTGAAACGGCAGTATTTTTGTGGAGGAACCGTTTTGAAATGAGTAGGGCGGCGTTCTTTGTTCAGCGATGCGGGTTAACAGATGATCTTTCAAAAAGGCGGGCGCATGAAATTGCGGTAGGCTCAATGACAGGAGCGCCGCTGTTTCGCGCCAGGCGGCGAATTCGCGTTGTTGATCGGTTGTGGCGCGGAGCAAAAAATCTTCGACCTTTTGCGCAGTCTCCGCATCCAGCGCGCCCAGCGCGTAAAGAGGTCCAAGTTCTTTCACTTCATCCCACGACATAACAAATGACGAAACTCCAAGAATTTATATTCGGATTCCCGCGAAAGCGAGATGCCTGGATAAGCAATGTTTTCCGATGCTTTCCGAGCGGTCTTTGACATAATTTACGCGACCATGCCTGTTTTAGATTCTGACCGGCGTGAAAATAAAGCGACCGATTCACTGCAAAGGTACGGAGTCTACAAAGGCTTCGCAGAGATACAAATGCTCCGCGAAGCCTCTGCGGTGAATGGCTGTCCTTTATTTTATTCTTTTCCTTAAGGCTTCAGCGTTCGCAAATACGCGACAATGTACCAGCGTTGTTCGTCTTCAAAACGAACTCGATGCGCGGGCATTGGTGACCGACCGTTTGTGATTTTCCAGAACAGTTCGCCGTCCGTGTTGGCTTGAACCATCTGACTGGCGAGATTGGTGGGAGGAAGCGGCTGGCCGTCACGTTTGGTTTGTGCGGACATATAGCCATTACCTTTGCCTTCCTTGCCGTGGCAGTCAACGCACTTTTGCATATAAAACTCTCGTCCGATATTCGCCGCGTTCGGGCGATCCTTGACGGGATTGGTCGCGCCGGCGGCTTCGGCAGGAGCCTGCCATTGCTGCACGATCTTGCCGTTTTGCGTCACCACGGAAGGCGCTGGACGCGCCGGAAACGGATCCGGCGCGGGCGTTAACGCCGGTTTGGCAGGGCCAACCACAACCGGAAGATTGCCCATCATTTGTTTCTTTTCGCCGGGTTGAAGCTCAAACGGAGACGTTGGCGTTGTTTGCCCCGCAGGCCCGGCTGGCGGCGTTGGCGTGACGGTCGGCGTTGCGACAGGACTTGGCGCGATTTGTGGTGAGGCCGCTGTTGTCGGCGAAGCATTGGCAGTCACGGTTTGCCCGGATTGTGCGGGAGTGTTCGTCACCGCCGGTTCTTTGTTGCAGGCGGCGGTGAGCGTCGCGAATAAAGCAAAAACGATGATTGATAATTTCGTGCGTGAGTTCATGACGATTCCTATGAGTTCCACCTCGCCTAAAGCTTGGCGGGCGTTCAAGATAATTTTCCTTCAGTTTGGGGAAAAGGAGAAATTCCGCTCTCGGTCACGGGGATTTGAACAAGCCGCCGCGACCAGAAATGTGAGGATTTGGAAGACGATCTCACTTATCCGCGATCAACCCCAGGCCATTGTCGCTAAACCGCCGGCAGCGGCGAAGTGGTTGAAAGGCGCGCTGGGTTCGATTCTCAATCCGATTTGCTGAGGATCGAGCGAGATGGCGTGGTTTTCCAATGCGGATGCCAGCACCTCGCGAAAGCGGCGTTGATCGGTGGACGTGCCCAGCGTCAGCAGGCGATTGAGTGTGATCGGCGCGTTTTCAGGAAGTAGGCGGTCGCGATAGAAGACCAGCAAACGGAAGAACTCGTCTTCGCGGTCTTCAGGGGCGCATTCGACCTCGCGCACCAGGATCGGTTCCCGACCGCGAATTATGACAGTGTCAAAACCGCGTTCGTTCAGACTGACGACGACTTGATCGTCCGCCAGTCGCTGTCGCATCAACCATTGGGCTTCGCCCAGGTTTTGCGGGATGATCATTCCTACCTGCCAGCGCAGTTCTTTGAAAATGCGCTCGTATTGTTTCAGTACTCGCGAATGCACAGCCGTCACCAACCAGTGAGGGCGGCCATTGAAATCGCTCAGGCGAGTGTAGCTCGCCTGCAAATCGCCGAACTTTTGACCGAAGCTGCGTTCGATTTTCCATTCAATCAGTTCGGCTATTTCCTGGCGCGACGACGGCACTGTGTCCAGAGACACCACCTGACTGCGCGCACTGCCGGAAGGCAGCGCCACGCTTAAATTGCCAAGGCGCTTCAGTCCCGCCTGGGTTGCGGTTTGAGTCAGATGCGAGATCAAAGCGGCTTCGTCGGAGATGTTAGGCTCCGTGAAGCCCGCGCGCACCAAACCGGCGGGCAGGCGTTGCACGCCTAAATTGCGCGGCTCGAATTCGCCTTTGCTGCGTCGTAACGAGACGATGGAAAGATGGGTTTCGCTGATAGCCAGAGCGGTGCGGGGAAGATCAGGCGCGGTCAGGTAATTCCAAAGACCGGAGAAGATGGGAAATTGTTGCATAATCAATGATCGTTTTCGGCAACTGTTTTCGGTAACTGAAAGAAGGACAGGGAACGGGACAAGGGCGCTCAGTATTCCGAAAAGGGAACGCCGTTTGAATCCGTGCCGGGCGCGGTGCTTTTGACATCGCCGATTCCACCCGAACTGTTCAGACTGTTGTCGGACACCGCTGGAACTTCAGACCAGGTGCAATCGGGGCACATCGGGTCTTTCGGAATTTCGCGCAAGTATTGCGCGCTGACCAATTCCTGAAGGTTGGAAGGCGGCTTTTCCTTGTCCGTTGTGTAGTAATCAATGGCGCGCCGCATTGCCCACAAATCCTGTTTCAGGACGACCTCTTTGGCGCGGCGCAGATGCGACAAATACTTCGGAATTGCCACTGCCGCCAGAATTGCAATGATGACCATCACGATCAGCAATTCCATGAAGGTGAAGCCGCGCTGAAGGCGCGCTCGAAATTGGCGGCTCGCAGGCTTGCTTCCGTAAACTGAGTTTTGAGCTTTCGATCTCATAATTACCAATCTTTGTAGTAAGTTTTTCCGTCGAGCGCCAATTGTTGGGAATTGCTGTAAACGTTATAGACGTTTTCTCCGCCCCAGGAGCCTGAGTCCGGATCATCCTGCACCGAGCGCAATTTCCAGTCAGCTTTTCCAGTCATTGGATCTATCGGAATGCGTCGCAGGTAGCGCAACATTTCGCCGGAAGCGGCAATGCCGCCGGGCGCTGCCTTGGGAATACCTTCAACCAAAATTTCCAACGTCACCGGATAATATCCGTCGTTAGGTTTACGATCCAGCAGGCCGATTTTCCCATCGAGGCAATCGCGGTGGTACAGGTCAATCGCTTTGCGCATTTCCCGCAAAGTGCGTTTGAGTTCCAACTCCCGCTCGTGGCGAATGAGATTACGCGCAATCGGAATCGTACTCAGCGACAGGATGGCCAGAATCGCCAACGTTATAATCAACTCCAACAGGGTGAAGCCGGCTTCCAAAGGTCGCCGCTTTGACGACTTTCGTTTAATCAAGCTGGTTTTGATGGCTGTATTCACCATTTGCTGTAATCCGAACCGTCGAGTGCCTTTCCCTGCGCCCTGCTGTAAACGTCCCAGATGCCGTTTCTGCCGCTAGGCCCGCCGCCGGTGGAAAAAGGATCGTCTTCCATCGAACGCATTCCCCAATCGGTGCTTTGCGTGAAGGGATCCTGCGGAATACGGCGCAAAAAACGTCTTGTTTCATTCACCTTGCCGGGCGGATTGAAGCCTTTGACCATGGCTTCCAAGCTGGGCGGGTAGCAATCATCCGTTTCCTTATCAAATCCCGCTTCGCCGTTCAGGCAACTTTTCTGATAGGCGTCAATGGCCTGACGAATTTCGCGCAGGTTTTGGCGCAGCTCCAATTCCTTTTGCCGCCGAATCACATTGTGAACCACCGGAACCGTTCCCGCCGCCAGAATTGCAATCACTGTCAGCGTGATAATCAATTCCAGCAGCGTGAACCCGGATTCCTGATTTGGCGCGTTGCCGGCGGTCAGTCGCCTTTGATCGCTCGAAGACGACGCCCGACGAGTGACTGCCAGCAAGGTTTTTCTATCTTTCATTGGTAGAAGTGGCGACCGCGTCGCGGCTAATGACCAACTGCGCAGCGCGTCCGTTGGCCGGCACATTCATCGTTTCGGACAGATTGATTTTCGTGTCCGAATTGTTAAACGCGATTTCGGTTGAACCTTCGGAAAGAGCGGAAAATTCTATCACCAGTACCCGTCCGTTAGCTGAAACCGGGGATTTTTGTTTGTTCTTAATGGTCGCTTTTAGGACGCCTTTCTCGATGTTTTGGCTCAACACAGATTCTTCGCCGAAAACTTCGCCGCCACGCACGGACTTCACCTTCAACTTGGTTTCGTCAAAACGGATGGCGAGCGTCGCCCCAGTCATTTGTCCCTGGCCGCTGACTTCAACGAAAACGCTGAAAGTCTTGCCTACCTGCTGGCGGTTTGGTGCTGACAACGTAAAGCCGATGTTGCTGCGTCCGCCCATGGCGGGAATGGCCTGCGACACTTTTCCCTTCGGACTGTTTATTCCTTCAGGGATCGGCGCGGGAGCCGATTCAATGCGATTTTGACGCTTGCTTGCTGCTTTGGCTTCTTCTTCCGCCCTTTTCTGTTCGGCCTCATATTGCTTCTTGAATTGCGCCATCTTCATGCGGCGCTCTTCGCTGTCCTGACCGGAGACGATGGTTGCAACTTGAACCGGATTTTCAGGCTTGATGACTTCGCCCTCTTTCGGAACCTCGCCTTCCTTGACTGCCCCACTGCCATTGTTTGCGCTGATTTCAGTTGGTTGAATTTCAACGCTACTTTGCTCGATTTGCGGTTGAACCACGGGAGCGCCGGAAGATAGTGTGTTTGGCGAGTTGAGCGGCGTCAGGGAATTATTGTCGAACTTGTTGCGAGCCGGAGCGCCGCTATTCTGATTGCCGACGGGCTGAACCATTGGCGGCTGGACTCGCGATCCGCCGGATTGCTGCGGTTGTTGAACCTGTCTGGCTGGCGCGGATTGTCCGCCGGGGTTGACCACCAATTGCGTATTGGCGGATTGACTATCCGGCGTCAGCGGAATGTTTTGTTGGGTCGTGCCGTTCATCGCGATCAAACGTCGCTCTTGTTCCTCTTCCAATTGAGCGCGATAAACCACATCCTCAACGCTCGGCGGCAGACCGCCTCCCGCCGCATTGTTTCCACCTGCGTAAATTGCCAGGTAATCCTTTTGGGTGATTCCAGCAGAGCGAACGATATGGGGTGTGACGGTGATGATGATGTCACTTTGCCGTGTATCTTGTTTCGGCGTGGTGAAAAACCGGCCAAGAATCGGAACCATTCCAAGAACGGGAATTCCGGAGCGCGCATCGCCTCTGCTTTCCTGATTGACGCCGGCCACAACCGAAGTCACGCCGTCCTTGATGCGAGCCACGGTTTGCAGCGAACGTTGCGTGAATTCAGGAGTCAGATTCGCGGTGCTGCCGGAGGCGGCCACGTCGGAGGTTTCAAACTTCATTTTTACTTCGACATAACCTTCATTGGTGATGGTCGGTGTCGCTTCAATCACAAGACCGACGTCTCGATACTGGATTGAATCAATTCCTGGATAACCACCGAAACCGGAGCCAAGACCAGTGCCGATTCCGCCAGTGCCGATTCCGCCAGTCCCAATCCCGCCAGTTCCAATGCCACCAGTGCCGATTCCGCCAGTTCCAATCCCGCCTCCACCAAAACCATTAAAGCCATATTGTGTGCCCAGACGCACCGGAACGCTTCTGCCGACCTTAGTTGTATTGGACTGGCCATCAAGAACGTGGATCTGGGTTTTGTTCAGTAATTTCGATTTGCCTTTTGATTGCAGCAGGGACAGGGTGGTTGGCGGGACGCCGAGCAGCGCTCCGAGTCCCAAAAAGCTCGCTCCTGCCGATGCTCCACCAAGCAGGCTGATTGTTCCAGCGATTGGATTGGCTCCCAATCCGCCCAGATTGGTCAAAGACGTGGTTGATTTTTTATCGAAAACGAGATTGTTATCCTTGTCTCGTATTGGCTTACCGGAACTATCAAGTGCGGCAGTGAATACGTCTTGCGGCGAAGTCGCAATCTGATTGCCGAGTTGCAACATGCTGTCGTGCGAGACTTCGTAAATATCCACGTCAAGCACGACTTCGTTTTTGTTTTTATCAACCATTTCCAGAATTTGCTGAACAACTTGCAATTCCTGCGGAGTAGCCTTAACCAAAACGATGTTGCCGCCGCCGCTGCCGCCCCCGCTAGGGCCGCCGGCATTTTGATCCAACGGTTGGACTTGTCGTGTCGCTCCCAGGGCAAGATTGATGACGCCGCGCGCCTGATTGGCATTGATGTTGCCCAGATAGAAAGCTTTGACCATCAACTTTTCAAAGCGCGGTTTGTTGGTGGGGTTATCCTGATAAACGATGATGGTGCGACGATCCATCTGCTCGAAGGTGTACTTCTTCATAAACAGGATGTTGTCCAACGCCTTGGCCAGCGTCACATCGTTCATGTCCACCGTGACCTTGTCGTCTTTGACCTGATCGTCGAACAGAACATTCAGGTCTAATTGCTTGGCTAGGTTTTTGACAACCGCTTTGAAGTTGGCTTCTTTGAACTCCACATTTTGCAGAAGGTCGCGATTGCGCGGTTTGGAAGCAATCTGAATATCGCCGGTCGGTTTAACGTTTCCGGAGTTGGTGTAGTTGATCGGTTCCAGGCCGTTGGCAATCGCCTTTTGCTGATCCAACATCCGCTCCATTTTGATTCGTGCAACCTCGTTGCCCTGATCGTAGTTAAATGCCGTTCGATAGGCTGTATATGCTCCGGCAAAATCGTTTTGATCCGCCAGCGAGTCCCCGCGTTTCAGATACATCAACGAAGCCTGCTGAAGCGCCCGCATATAATGAAGCCGGTATTCGGGATTGTCCGGCTCCGCCGAGACCGCCAGGGCGTAAGCTTGCGCGGCCATGTCCCATTGCTGGGAAGCCTCATACTTTTTCCCTTCGCTAAAATTTTTCTTGCCTTTACCGCCGCCAGCAAAGGCAGTTCCAGGCAGAATCAGACACAAGGTCAGAAATAATGCCAGAAACCTGCGAATCGAGATGTTTGTGTTCATGGTGACCTTCTCTTTATTTGGTGTTGAACTTTGGCTAACTTTCAGTCAGGCAGGACAATACCAGGCAAACGTTTATCCTGCGGAACTACAAAAAAACTACAGTTGAAATTACTCGAAAGCCTGAAGCCTTTCGCAATGATTTTGGGGCGGGATCCGACCTGATGGGCTAACGGCATTGCAACAATCGGCCATTAACAACTGACTCAACTCGCGCTTTCAACGCCCTGAGGTCGGATGCGTTCCAAATTCATCTACTGCATTTGTTCGACAAACGTCACACGATTAATTTCGTGCAGTGTTGTCTGACCTTCGAAGACCAGCCGCAATGCCGATTCGCGCAAGCTGCCCAATCCTTCCTGAATGGCAGTGCGGCGGACTTCGGGGCCGGGCCTGCGGGCTATAATCAGTTCCCTGATGTTATCGGACATATCCAGTAGCTCATGAATTGCCGTGCGTCCGCGGTAGCCCGTGTGGTTGCAAATTTCGCAACCCACGCTTTTGTAATAAGTGCGATCCCTGAATTTCGACGGTGTCAGACCGGATTCCACCAGTTCAGCATCCGTCGGTTGATATTTTTGACGGCAGCGTGAGCAAATGACGCGAATCAATCGCTGCGCCAATACGCAATTCAATGCCGAAACGAAGTTATACGGCTCGACGCCCATGTTGATGAAACGCCCGATCACGTCAATTACGTTGTTGGCGTGAACGGTAGTGAACACCAAGTGGCCTGTCAGTGCGGAGTTGATGGCGATCTGCGCGGTTTCATTGTCACGGATTTCGCCAACCATAATCTTGTCTGGGTCGTGGCGCAAAATAGAACGCAGTCCGCGCGCGAAGGTCAGTCCTTTTTTCTCGTTGACGGCGATTTGCGCCACGCCACGAAGTTGGTATTCGACAGGGTCTTCGATGGTGATGATCTTATCTTCGTCGTTGCGAATTTCATTGAGCGCGGCGTACAGAGTCGTGGTTTTACCGGAACCAGTGGGGCCAGTTACCAGCACCATTCCATAAGGTTCCAAAATGAAGCGGCGGAATTTGGCCAGCAGCACCGGGTCAAAGCCGACGACTTCCAAGCGCAAATCCTTGAACGATTCGTTGATTTGCTCCTTGTCGAGGATACGGATGACAGCGTCTTCGCCATGCGCGGTGGGGATAATCGAAACACGAAAATCCACGTTGCGTCCCCGAATGCGCATGCGGAAACGTCCGTCCTGTGGCACACGGCGTTCGGCAATGTCGAGTTCCGACATGACCTTGATGCGGGAGATGATGGTTTGGTGATGGCGGATGTCAATCGGATCGCCGGCTTCATAAAGCGCGCCGTCAATGCGGTAACGCACGACCATATCCAAATCACGCGTTTCCATGTGAATGTCGGAAGCGCGTTTTTCAAGTGCGGTGAACACAATCGTGTCCACCAACTTAATGATCGGCGACATTTCGCTATCGTTGGACAAGCGGTCGAGATCAAGAACTTCTTCGCCTTGCTCCGTTTCCTTGACCAACGCGGCACGAAAACCTTCAGTGGCTTCTTGTAAGACACGCTGTGAAGCATCGCCTTTCCGTAAAACGGCCTCGATGGCGCTGGCCGTGGTGACTTCGACCTTCAATGGCATCCGAAGCTGCGCTTTTAATTCATCAAGCAGCATCA
>CAZRXE010001221.1:0-1585 GCA_964603695.1 uncultured Heliomicrobium sp. | reverse complement strand
ATGAACATACCGCTGTGGGCTTTGGGAACTTTGCCTCCGTCGTGAAATATGCCGCCGAGGGCTTTGAATAAAATATCAAACGATCCGAGTCCCGGAATTAAAGACAGAATACCTCCAACCGCTGCCGCCGATAGCTGTTTTGCCGCAATATCGGCTATTGAAGCCAATACGTTCGCCGTGAATTGTTCAAGTAAGCTGTTGGCTCCATTAAATGTTTTTTCGAATGCCGTATACATCGCATCACCGGCGGAACGCGAAACTACCGCAACGCCGCTCCCGAATGACCTGACGAACTCTTGCCCCATCTGCTCCGCCCGCGTCAGATCGGCGATAAGTGGAACGAGGGGTGATTCCGTTCTTGATTTAAGCGTTAATTTTTGTATCTCTGCATTTAGTTGCTTTGCTTCCTTCGACGCGAGAGCTAATTGCGCCGGCAGCATGCCCGTAACTTTTGGCGTTTCTTTCAACGGGGAAGCGACAATTACGTTTTTGAGTGAGAGTAATATTGTCGTTAACTCCTGTGCCCGGCCACTCAGGCGTTTCACCTCGTCGTCCAGCTGGGTGGCTGTAAATGAAAGCAGCTCGTTCACATTCACTCCGGCGCGTGCTGCTTCCTCTTCGGAAACGATAATTTCACGGTTCCCCTTTTTCCGCGCATCGTCTAACTTCCTAAGCAGCGCAAGGCGCGATTCCACCATGTTACGTTCTTGCTCGAATACTTCGCGGCGGCTTTCCTGCGTTTGTTTGTCTGTTTCAACCATCTTCGATGCTACACTGTCCAGCATGGTCAGATAGTTTTTCAGCGATTCCTTCGCCTCGTCTGATTTTTTCTTTTGCTCCTCGATGGAATTCGAGAATTGAGATACTGCAACAGCAGCGCCTGCGGCCAGCGAAATAACCATCCCCCACGGTCCGGCCAGCGCAGGAATAGATTTCCCCATCAGACCGATTACGTTATCAACGCCCTGAAATGCCACAAACCCGGCATTCATGCTGTTGGTGAGCTTCCGCATCTTTTCGTCGCTTTGACCGAGCGTATTCCCGAATAATGCCAATACTGTGGATGAGCCTTGCACAACTTCTTTCATCTGATTGAAAAGGAAGTTCTGCTGGCGCTGTTCGGTCCTTTGCTCCTTGATCCATCCGGTAAGGGACTGCGTTTGCTTCCCGTACTTATCCGTAGCGGTGCCGACAGACTTCATGGCTGTCTCAACATCTGCCTGGAACTGTTTCATCACGACCGATGCTTCGTTCTTGAGCGTTACCGCATATTCTATTTCGCCTGCTTTTGCCATTGTATTATACCTGCGTCGAACGGCCGTTTTTTATAAAGACTTGCAGCACACGCGGGAATTCACTGACCATACGTTTAAAAAAGAATTCTTCCAGCAGCGGGCGGAGCTTCTCGTATTTAAACACTACTCCTGCCGGAACGTAACGCCAGAGCGTTGTATGCTCTTTGTGCGACTGCGTGTCGAATAATCCCGTCCGGCGGCGGATCTGCAGCCCCTGCCCTTTGCTTTTCATTATAAATGCCTTGCCGCCTCCGCTCGTGTTCGGGAACGGAGATTTGAGAAGTGTCGTT
>CAZRXE010001220.1:0-6105 GCA_964603695.1 uncultured Heliomicrobium sp. | reverse complement strand
TCACGAGAGCCTGTTCATGCGGCTCTACGATCAATTGCTGCGGCAGGCGACGGAACTGACGGGGGATGCGGCGCAAGCGGAAGACCTGTTGCACGATGCGTTCGTCAACTTCACTTTGCGGCGTCCCGCACTCGAACGATTGCACAATGTCGAAGGCTATCTGTACCGAATGATTCGCAATTTGTTCGTTTCAGAAGTGCGGCGGCGGGCGCAGATGCAAGCCGTTTCACTCACGCCGGGCGATTACGAAACCGCGCAACTCGGGTTGCGTGTGTTGCCGCCGAACGATCAGACCCGCGCGGAACTGCTTTCGATCTGTCATTACGTTTGTGTCCGCAAAGAAAGCGCGACCGCTGCCAGCGCATTGATTTTGCGGTTCTTTCACAGCTACACCCTGCAGGAAGTGGCGACGCTGCTGCGCGCGCCGAAACAGCACATTACCGACTGGCTGAAACTGGCGCGCCGTGAAGCCCGCTTGTTTCGCACCGATCCCGCGCGGCTGAAATTTCTTTCGGCGGAATCCACCAGCAACTTTCCCGCGCCTGTTGCACTGCATCCCGGCGAAGACGTGATCGAACAGTTACGCGCGTTGATTTTGCAAACGCGGCAGGGCGAATGCTTCACGGCGGCGGAGTGGCGGCAGTTGTATGCGCCGGAAAAACGCTGGGCGCTGGAAACGCCATTCGCCGCGCATCTGGCGAGTTGCCTGGAATGTTTGCAGCTTGTCAGCGAAGTGCATCGAATGCCCAAGCCAGATGAGCGCGATCCGACGGCAATGTCCGGCTCGGACGACCGCCTCACGCCGCCGCGCCGCAAGCCTCTGAAATCAAATGGCGAACGCTTGCGAATTTGTCAGCAGCGCCGTGCGGAAACCTTCAACCATCACCCGGCGGAATTGCACATTGCGGTGAACGGCTTCGTGCTGCTGTCGCAAACCATCGCCGGAGCCGCCAACGAACAGACGATGCGCGTCAATATTGACGAGACTATCAGCTTCGTCGAGGTTTTCAGCGAACAGGGCGTGCGGCTGTTGCTGCTGGAAATCGAGCCGCCTGCCGAGGGCGCGCTCGAACAATACGAAAGCCTTGCGCTCAGCGACGGACGCCGGCTCAGCTTGACACTGACCTGCGACCGCGCGTGGCCGCAATTGCACGTCGCGTATTTCGACCCGGCATTTGAAGAGTGCGGAGTGTGGAATGCGGAAGGCGGGGTGGAAGATACGCTCGCTTTGCCAAGACTCTTGGCTACGACGAATGGTGAGACTGGATTTTTCGCCGATCTCAAATCCGCAATCTCAAACCCGCAATCCGCAATCAAGTGGTTGCTACGTCCTGTGATAATCACGATTTTGCTGACGCTCTTGTTGATTGTGGGAGCAGTTGGACAAAGGCTCGGCTGGTGGTTTGCGTCGCCTGCGATCACAACGCCGAAGCGCGAAGTGCCGCCTATTAAAGTGGTGCCGGAACGCGCGCCAACAGGCCTGTCAAAGGCGGAAATGAACACCGAGAACACCGCCTCTTCACCGCTCCCGGCAGCCTCAGCGTCTGTTGTGCCTTCGACTGTCCCCGTTACGGCAACGGCTGCGCTGGAAATTGAGGTGCTGCGCATCTTGCGCGACGCGCGCGCCGACTTGAATGAACAGATCGAAGTCAATCGCACGCCGAACGGCAAGCTGCGTGTTGAAGGCATCCTCGAAACCGATCAGCGCAAAGCCGAGTTGCTCGCCAATCTCGCACCCGTCAAAGATCATCCGGCCATCGAAATTGATTTGAAGACGGTTGCCGAAGCTCTCAGGCAAGAGGGGCAGCGTCAACGCGCACAGCCACGCGCCGCCGCACCTGAACCCATCGTAGAGCAAACTGAAATTACCGCCGCCGCATTGCCGGTCGAAGCCGATTTGCGTCGCCATTTCACCGCGCGCGGCGTGGACGAAGCGGGCATGGAAGCGGCGATTCGCGGTTTTGCGGCTACAACTGTCTCCAATTCGCATCGCCTGCGCAGCCACGCCACGACGCTCAAGCGATTGGCCGCGCGCTTTTCCGGCGCGGAATTGGAACAACTCGACCCGCAAGCGCGCGAACGTTGGCGCGACCTGTTGCGCCATCACGCCCGCAGCTTGCTGGACGAAACGCTGGCCTTGCGGGCGGCGCTGTCGCCCATTTTCGGCGCGGATTCGCGGGATGAAGCCACCGCGCCATTCGATCTAAAAACGAATGAAGGCTTGCGCCGCGCCTGCGACCAGTTGGCGACGCTTTGCCTCGAAACTGATCGCGTCATCGGCGCGGCCTTCACGCTTTCCGCTCGTTCCGCGAGCCCCGCTAACAATGCGGACAATGCTGCCGCTGCGCTCCGCACGGCAGGTTTTCACACCCGGCTGCATCGCATCGAGCATCTGGCCGCTGCGCTCAGCCGTTGGGAATAATTTTTATGAAAGAGCAAACATCACTGATAACTATGAATCACGTAATCACCACACTCCTCTTTTTTATGAGGCAACGAACTCAATCTCTGGTTCTGCTGCTAATAATCTTGAGTCTGTGGCCAGTCAACCTATTCGCCCAATCAGCGACGGCGACGTTGAGTGGTACCGTCACAGACGAGCGCAATGCCGTAGTCGCAGGCGCAACGGTGAGCGCTGTGAACGACGCCACCAGTCTGACGCGCAAAGCGACAACCAACAGCGATGGCTATTTCACCTTGCCGCTCTTGCCGCCGGGCAATTACACGTTGCGCATCGAAGGACAAGGCTTCGCCATCCTCGAAAAACGCGATGTGATTTTGAACGTCGGCGATCAGCGATCCGTACTCGTGCAACTACGCGTGAGCAATGTCGCGGCGACGGTGAATGTGACGGATAGCGCTTCGTTGCTGAACGAATCGCCCGCTGTGGGGATTGTTGTGAACCGGGAGCGCGTGGAAAACCTGCCGCTCAATGGCCGCAATTTTCAGCGACTGGTTTTCCTGGCACCAGGCATTTCCGGCGGTGCGGGGTCGGGGAGCAATCCTGCCATCAGCGGCGCACGCACGTCCTACAACACCTATACGATTGACGGCCTCGGCGCGAATAACGAACGGGTTTCGCTGGGGTTTGCCGGAGCTTCTTCCGATTTCACGATTAGCGAAACAGGGTTGATTTCGACGGCGGCGGTTCAGGAATTCAGTATCATAAGCTCAAATGCGGACGCCTCGTATGGCCGCAGTTCGGGTGGGCAAATCAACCTCGTCACACGGCAGGGCGGCAATCAGTTTCATGGCTCTTTATATGAATACCTCCGCAACGATGCGCTGGATGCCCGCGATTTTTTCAACCTTGGGCCATTTCTTGATGCCCAAAATCGGGCTAAGGTTCCCCCCTTCAAACAGCATCTATTCGGCGGGGCGTTCGGTGGGCCATTAGTAAAAGATCGCCATTTTTTCTTCGGCAGTTACGAAGGCTTGCGTCAGCGGCGGCGGCAGCAATCTTCTGTGACTACGATTGTTCCCAATGCCGCCTTGCTCAACCTTGTGCCGGGTGATCTGGGCAGGTATTTCCGCGCCTTTTATCTGGAACGCGGAATTGTTCCGACGACTGGGAATCCTGCGGGGGCGTTCAGCTCGCTTTCAGCGACGGATCGGAACGCCGCTATCGCCGCCGGATATGCGGCTGCGCTCTTTGACGGCAACGTGGCGAACGGCGAAGCGGGGACGGTCGCGTTGAGTACCGCGCCACTCCGCGACATAGATCAGGATGCCTATCTGATTCGCACCGATCACAAATTGTCTGCCGCGCTGAGCGCTTCGTTCCGGCTGGCGCTGACGCCTTCCAACCTGACGACGAGTGCTTCTGCTGTCCCGACCGACCTGACACTGACGGCTCGTAAATTTCTTTCACCGCAGGCGCAGTTTTTGTATCTGCTGACGCCACGTCAAACGATCGAAGTACGTGCGGGCGTAATGCGAACGAAATCGGAATCAGGCTCTCTCGGAGGAGTAGATTCGCGCCTGACGGCTCTTGGTGTTGGCGAGTTGCCGCCACTGGTGAATATTACTGGTTCCTTTAGAACCGGGCAGACCGCGCCGCTGATTGACAACCAGACCACACCGCAAACTTCGCTGCTGCATTACTGGACGCGCGGGAATATGACCTTCCGTTCAGGCTTCGAATTCCGCTCGCTGCTGATCAATATCGCCAGCCTCGGCGCTGCCGGGCTGACGTATAACTTCAACGGTTTTACCGGCGTCAATGGCATTCTGGGAACCTCCGCGACACAGGCGCAGGCAGTGGCGAATTCCGCTTCAGCGGGTGTCTTTGGACGCAACGGCGGGCCAGTCACGCCCATGCGCGGCTATCGCGCCAAACAGTACGAAGCATTTTTTCAAACCGACTGGCGCGTGCGTCAGTCGCTGACACTGAACCTGGGGATGCGTTACAGCGATTTTGGCGTGTATTCCGAAAGCAACGGTGCGATCTCAAATTTGTATGCGGTGGATGCTGCTGGGCAACCGCTGCCTGGCCTGACGCCTTTTGCCAATGGCCGCGTGACGAACGTGGTGGCAAGTACGAGCGCCGACAGGCCGTTTTATCAGCCTGATCGTAACAATTTTCAGCCGCGTCTGGGCCTGGCGTGGGCGCTGGGAAAACGCCGCGCGACCGTGGTGCGCGCCGGATACGGCATTTATTTTGATCGCCTGATTCAGACGACATTCTCAGCCAGCGTCAACAATCCACCGCAGGCCGCTGCGGGGAGCGCTACCAATTTCCCATTCCGGCTGGACGGTGTTTTGCCGATTTCGACGACGACGCCGCCGCGTGTTTCCGCCGTTGATCCGGGGGTTCGCAATCCATTTACGCAGCGTTTTCAATTCACCCTTGAGCAGCAACTGGGACGGCAAACCAGTGTCAGCCTGGCTTATGTCGGCGCTCGTAGTGACAACCTGCTCGGCCAGGCGGAACTCAATGGCTTCGGAGGGGTAACGCAGGCGCAACGCCCCGACCCGCGTTATGGATTGCAGACAGTGCTGGGAAACATTTCGGCCTCGCGCTATCACGCCTTGCAACTAACGGCGGCGACACGATTCGCGCGTGGGTTCGATCTCAATGTCGCGTACACCTTGGGAAATTCAAGCGATGACGCATCGGCGGAATCCTTTCTCTCGCTGCCAGTTCTCACCAATCAAGGAGCCAGTGCCGCGACGGGTTTTCAGGGCGGCGGCGCACAATTTGTTCCGCGCCCGCGCCGAGCGGATTGGGGTACGTCGAGCTTTGATGTGCGGCATAGCTTGACCATCAGCCATTTGATTGACTTGCCGCTCGGACGTGGACAGCGGTTCCTGGGGGCTGCTAATTCGTTCACTCATCTATTGCTGGGCGGGTGGTCGTTAAGCGGAATCGTCGTGCTGCGTTCGGGCGAACCAGTCAATGTCACACGCGGGATTGATTACAACGACGATGGCGACGCCGCCCAGGATCGCCCCGCGCTGACAACGGGTGCGCTGACTGATTTATACCCGCGAGGCGGCGCTGAGCGGACGCAGTACCTGTTGCCGCAGGCTGATGCGTTAACGCGGCTGGCAACGCCCGGCAACGTCACCGATCCTTTTCTGCCGATTCGTCGCAACGCATTTCGCGCGCCAGCCATACGGTTTTACGATTTGTCGTTGCTCAAACGGTTTGCGCTGACAGAACGTGTGAATATGAGTTTCGAGAGCAACTTTTTCAATCTGCTAAACCGCGCGCAGTTTGCCGCGCCGGTTGCTGTACTGAGCGATGTGCGGTTTGGGCGGATTATCAACACTCAGCCCGGTACCAATCCGCGCCAAATACAGTTTGGCCTCAAGCTGAGTTTTTAGGACTAAACTTAATGATTTCAACTTCGTTCACGGCTCTGCACAACAATTGGCTGGCCGCATTGTTACTTGCGTTGCTGGCAATGCCCGTTCAGACGCAAACCCTGACGCCCAAGCAACTAGACGAAGACCTGCAACAGTTCCAGACTGCGATGGAAGAGCGCTGGGCTTATCTCAAGGTGGGAGAGGCTGATTACCAAACGCCGTTGCGAGCCTTGCGGGCGCGGGCCAGAAACGGCCTGACGCGCGATGAACTGGGGCTGGCGCTGATGCGCGTCA
>CAZRXE010001219.1:0-1890 GCA_964603695.1 uncultured Heliomicrobium sp. | reverse complement strand
TGCAACCCCCAGCCAAACTGAATGCCGAGGAACCCGAAATTCATGTTCCAGATTTGCCCGGGACTTAATCGTGGTTTTTCCATTGGAAGCGTGTGGTCAGGGTTACGGTTATGCTGAGCGCGCGACCAGCTTCGCCAATTTCCCCCCGTAGAATCAAGCAATTTTGGATCAGTATCGCAAAAATAGCACGCTGTGACAAAATGCCGGCGCGTTCCGTGGACGGGCTGAAAACGCGAAATAGACGCTGCGCCTCGAAACGAACACTCATCGCCCATGAATTTTTAAAGCGCCTTTCGCCGAGTGTCGCCTAGGGCTGGAAGCCACGATGAGCCGGGGGTTGATACCTGGGTGGCCCACCGAAGCTCGCCCCTTCCGCATTGACCAAAAGCGCCCTCGATGACTTCACAGGCGCACATACATTCGCGTCAATTCGCATTCATTAGCGGTTAAAAAACTTTCACTCATTTCTGTAAAAGCGCGTCCGGTTTGGGAAAGAATTGAAAGGGTTTGAGAGAAAGCTGCCTGGAGATATCAATGCCGCCAACCGAGCTTTAAAGGGCGACTAGCGTTGCACTAGGTGTCCCCCAAAGTGCGATCAGGCTCTCGGATGAAGCGGCACTTCTAACGAACCGTTGAAACAGCTGAGGCTCAGTCCGTCCAAGTATTTGTTCCAATTTTGGCCAGCCAGTTGCACTTTGCTGATGGCGGGATCATGGGGCGGCACCGCGCATCCTTTTGTGGATACCGGAAATGGACTCCCAGTCAATTCCCCCTTCCATTTCAGAAATTCCTTTTCCAAGCAATCGGCTGCTGGTTTGTGCAAGAACGCTCCAGCGCTTTGTATCCTGTCCCCGCAAAGCTTCATTTTTGCCAAAATGCTGATCTGTGTTCCCTTCTGCGTGGAAGCGGAAAATGGCTGAGCAACCAGGTGCGTTATTATCTGAGCGGAAATCTCCTCGCAAAACGATCGAATGCCTTTGATGCATATGGCGAACTCCTGCCGAAGCAGTTCTTTTCGTTTTTTACGGTCTGAGAAGATCGTGGTAATCCACGCGGTCAAAGCCGAAATCCCTATAGTCACCAACGTATGCAACCAAAACCGAGAGCTCCGAGGATCATCAACCGACTCACTCGCGGGCGTAGTTGGACGGTTTGTCTGGAGCAAAGCCCCGCTCGCCGCGTTAGATTGCGAAAGGTTAACGCCAGTTGTTCCCAGTTGGTTGGAATTGGTTACCTGCGCTTGCGTGCAAAATGCACAACTAGCGATTGCAAACACCACGCCGACGCACCAGTATCGCATCACGCCTATTTAACACCCTGACGCGCCTTGTGGGCAAGCATGACCTCATCGATTTCTCGCCTCGCGAAGGCGTCGTCTGTCAAATGAATTTCAAGCTTTGACTGCAGGACATCAAATCCTATCTGCTCCACAAGAATTCCAAAGACTTCGTCGATAAACGAAGAAGGAAAACCGACCGCACCGTCGAGATTGAGAATGACACGATCATGGTTTTCCAATGCCGGTTTGAGGATTTTGTCCCGAAATATCTCGCCGGAATAGTCGCCGTGAACTTCCAAGCGTCCGCCGGGAGTGTCGGTGAACTCCTGAACGAAATTGATGGTTGTTACGCTCATAATGTCAATTCTGCAACGTCCATGCGATCAAGGTGCCTCCCAACTTAACTCTAAAATCTAGTTCTTTGCAATCGTTCTTCGAAAATATACACCGGCTCTGGCGGGATACAATCATCAATTCGCCAGCTTCAGCCTGATCAACAAAGCGTTTCAGCGTCGGCAAGCCCCTGCCGCGCGTCGGGTCTTTAGTGCTCGAATAATGGCCATCGACAACCGCTTTCACGATCAATGCCGAATCATTAGCAGACAGCGGGC
>CAZRXE010001218.1:0-2488 GCA_964603695.1 uncultured Heliomicrobium sp. | reverse complement strand
AGTTCTCTTCGGATGCTCCGGCGAAGTTGGAAAGCGCTCCAGGACTCCTCTTAGAATTTTAGCTTGATCTTTTGGTGAGGCATTACTGACGATTTGTATAAAACGTTCACGGGTTGTTCCTTCAATGCTATTTGGATCAATATCTAACCCACAGTACTCAGGATAAAAATCTGCGTGTGTACGATAACTAAAGTCACCAAGATAACCCCCGGAAACTCCAATCCAATGATTTACGATTTTCATTATTTCTATATTATTTAACGCAGCCATCTTTAACTCAGTGTTTAAGTATTAAACTACTAAACAAACGCTGAGAAGACTTCGTTCGCCAGCACGGTGCCGGCGCGTGAAATCTTCAGGGTTTCGTCGTTGAGTTCAATCAAGCCTGCTTCATTCAGTCGCGCCAGGTCTTCGCCATAACGTTCCGTCACCTTCACGCCGAAGCGTTGTTCGTGTTCGCGCAGATTGACGCCTTCTTTCAGCCGCAGACGCAGGAATAAATTTTCGCTTTGACGGTCTTCGTCGTCGAGTTCGATGGTTTCAGCGACGGGCGATTGGCCGCTTTCGATTTTGGTCAGGTAGTCGTGAATGTTCCGCGTGTTCGACCAGCGCCGCGCGCCATCGTATCCGGCAGCCGAAACGCCAAAAGCCCAGTACGGCGCGCCCGTCCAGTATTTCAGATTGTGTCGCGATTCAAAGCCGTGCCGCGCCCAGTTGGAGATTTCGTAATGGTCAAAGCCATGTGCTTCGGCTTCGTCTTTCAAGGCGAAATACATTTCGACGGTCAATTCGTCGTCAATCGCATGCAATTCGCCGCGATTGATGCGGTGCAACAGCGGTGCGTCTTTGTACAGTTCCAGCAAATAAACCGACAAATGATCCGGTTCCAGCGCGAAAGCTTCTTCCAGATTTCGCCGCCAGGTTTCCATCTTTTGTTCCGGCAAACCGGCAATCAGATCAATGCTGACATTTTCAAAACCGGCGGCGCGGGCTTTCCTGACGGCTTCGCGTGCTTCTTCGGACGAATGCGAGCGCCCGATCATTTGCAGATCGCCGTCGTCAAACGATTGCACGCCGAAGCTCAGCCGATTGACGCCCGCCGCGCGCAAACCTTCCAGAAAGCTTTGCGAAATCGTGCCCGGATTGGCTTCGCTGGTGATTTCGCTGTCGGGCGCGACGGCGAATTTCTGGCGGCAAAGTTCGATGATGCCGCGAAGTTGTTCGACCGAAAGCGTGGTGGGCGTGCCGCCGCCGAAGTAGATCGTGTCTACTTGCTGCATTTGTGGCGTGAGTTCGGCCCTTCCAAGCTGCATGCCAATTTCTTCGCGCAACGCGCCCACGTAACGCCGCGCCAGTTCGGATTCGTAACCGCCAGTGGCGAAGTTGCAGTAATGACAGCGCGTTTCGCAAAACGGAATGTGAAGATAAATGCCCGCGAATTGATTCATAGGAACGGCGGCAAGTATACCCGGCAAAGCGCGCGGCGGCGAACAGTGACAAGCCGTTGGCGCAAGCCGACTTTGCAGACCGTTGGCGCAAGCCGACTTTGCAGATATGATGAGCGCCGTCCGCGAGGCTTCCCACAGCCGGGAAGTCACACAAGCCAACAAAACACTCGGAGGTGCAGCTTGCTTTTCAAAACGCTCAGCGCGGCAGTTTATGGAATTGACGCCGAATTGGTGGAAGTCGAAGTGGATTTGACGCCGCGTTCAGGCGATTCGCAACACGAAACCTTTGTCACGATGGTCGGTCTGCCAGATATGGCCGTGCGCGAAAGCCGCGAGCGGATTCGCGCCGCCATCACCAATTGCGGGTTCTTCTTTCCAGTTTATAAAACCACCATCAACCTTGCGCCCGCCGACGTGAAAAAAGAAGGCTCGGCTTTCGACCTGCCGATTGCCGTGGGCATTCTGGGGGCAAATGGCGAACTGCATCGCGAAAATCTGGACGACACCTTATTGATTGGCGAACTGGCGCTGGATGGTCGCGTGCGCCCCGTGCGCGGAGCCTTGCCGATAGCCGTCGCCGCCAAACGCAAAGGATTGACGCGCCTGCTGCTGCCGGTCGAAAACGCCGGCGAAGCCGCCGTGGTCGGCGGTCTGGACGTTTATCCGGTCAAGGATTTGCGCGAAGTCGTCACGCTGCTGAACCTGCCCGAGATGCCCGCGCCGATGAAAATTGACGTGGAGAAAATGCTCAACGACGCCGATCAATACCTTGTGGACTTCCGCGAAGTGCGCGGCCAGATGCACGCCAAACGCGCCATCGAAATTGCCACCGCCGGCGGCCATAACATTCTGTTGGTCGGCCCGCCCGGCTCCGGTAAGTCCATGCTCTCCAAACGCATTCCCTCCATCCTGCCGCCGATCACGTTTGAAGAGGCGCTGGAAACCACGAAGATTCACAGCGTTTCAGGCTTCACGGATGCGCGCGGCCTGCTGACGATTCGTCCGTTTCGGTCGCCGCACCACACCATCAGCGATGCGGG
>CAZRXE010001217.1:0-2482 GCA_964603695.1 uncultured Heliomicrobium sp. | reverse complement strand
CGCTGGGCGAGATGCAGGCGGCGAATGCGCGGATGGAGGCGGACAAGGACTTCATGAAAGCGTGGCAGGAGTTTGAAGCAACCGCAGAAATGCCGTATGTGCGGGTGGAATCGGCCTTGCTCAAAGCCTTCGACGGGCATGTAAAAACCGAAATTCCGGTGCCGAACAAAACACCGCGCGTGTTCGAGCTGCGCACGTATGAATCGCGCAATCACTTCTCGCTCAAAGCCAAGCTCGATATGTTCAATAAGGAGGAAATCAAAATCTTCCGCGATTGCGGCTTCGCGCCGATTTTCTTTGGGGAAAGCCTGATTGGGACGCGACAGCCGTCGCTCACGTATCTGGTCGCCTTCGATGATATGGCGGCACGCGAAGCGGCCTGGGGCAAATTTTCCCGGAGCGAAGCCTTCCAGAAAATCAAAGTGCTGCCCGGCTGGACGGACCCCGAAGCAGTATCGAATATCTACGGTTCGTTTTTGCGCCCGACGGCGTATTCGCAGATTAAGTAAGGGGGCCGAATTCACCACAAAAAGCACAGAAGGCGCAAGCTGGTTTTCTTTAGCGCTTTTTGTGGTGAAAACTCGTTAGAAACTCAATCCGCCCTGAACCTTCAGCAGTTCAATTTCAAAAGAAATCGTGGCGTTCGGTGGGACTTTCGGGGGATTGCCGGTCTGGCCAAATCCAAGTTCGGGCGGTAACACAACTAGGCGTTTGCCGTCTATTTTCATGGCATCAATGCCTTCGCCGCCACCAACGCCAAGATTGAAACCTTTGACAATGTCTTTGTCACCCAGTTTGAAATCAAACTTACCTTCCTCAAAAACAGTTCCATCTGCCAATTTGCCGACAAATTTCACGGTAACGTTTTGGCCAAGTAACGGGCGTTGCCCCGTTCCGACGACGAGGTCTTGATACTTCATCCCAGACGGGAGGGTTTTCAGTTCGCCCGGCTTGGCGGTGGGCAGGGCCGTCGCGGCGGCGGTGGGCGTCGCGGACGGTGTCGTAGCCACTTCATTCGACGAACTCTGACAGGCAAGTAGGGAAAGCATCAGTAAACAACCGACTAACAATAAACCTATCGTGCGATTCATTCTTCTCTCCTGAAAACAAAATTTCGTGGGGCACCTGTGAGGTTGGAAGTAAGCTTCCAACAAGAAAATGTGCTGCGACGTTTGGGGCTGAGCGCAGCAGGCGGTATCATAGCCAGCCGATTCAGACAGGTCAAAACCAAAGCAGAGGATTTTTTATGACGAACATCACCCCTCGGCGTCGCACCGCTTCCCGCGTGCCTGCGGTCATTGCGATGGAGTTGCAAAGCCAACAGGCCCTGGCGGCCCTCGTCAACGAAACCGGGCGTCTGTTACTCACAGAGCGCGTGCCCATTCAGCAACCCACGGTGCGCGCCACTGTCGCGGCGCTTAGCCAACTAATTCTGACGCTCGCCCAGGCCCCCGAACGCAAAGCGATTTCGATCAAAGGCATCGGCATCAGCGTGCCAGGGCATGTGGATCAGCGCGCGGCGCGCGTGTCGTTCACGCATCACGACAGCTTTCATTGGGAACGCGTGCCGCTCAGCGCGATGATCGAACGCACGTTGGAAACTTCCGGCATAGACATTCGTGTTGCCGCCTCTGCCTCACCCGCCCGCGAAGCCAAAATGGCATCGGGACATCCGCCCTTTGCGGTCTATGCCAACCGTGATACCCAAGTCGCCGCCGAAGCGTGGTGCGGTGCGGCGGCAGGCAAAGCGAATGTCGTGTTGCTCTCGTTGGATGCGCCGATGAGCGCAGGAATGCTGGTAGACGGCAAAGTGTTACACGGCATCAACGATCTGGCAGGCGCGCTCGGTTTTTGTGCATTAGGAGAAACGCACAAACCAGAATACGCGGCTCAAGGGGCGCTGGCGTTCGAGGCCAACGAAGCGGCCCTGGTACGACGCGCGCTGGAACAATGGACAGCGGATGCGGATTCGTTGCTGAGTCAACTGACGCTGGCCGATCCGACGCAATTAACCGCACCGATGATCGTACGGGCCGCGCGTAGTGGGGATCCGCTGGCGCTGCAAATCGTCGAGGAAACCTGCGGCTGGATTGCCCGCGCGATTGCCAATGTCATTTCCCTGCTCAATCCCGAAGCCGTGGTACTGAGCGGCGCGCTGGCCATGCGGCTAAAACCCTTCCTCAGCACCATTCGCCGCGAAACCAAGCGTTGGACGAACCCGCAAGCCATGAAGCACTGTCAAATCGTCAGCGCCAAATTGGGTGAGCAAGCCAGACTGCTCGGCGCAGCGCGATTGGCATGGCTGAACTCATGACGCCTGCCCACCAGTCTGCTTGTTTTTTCTCGGTGGTTTATTTCGTCAGACTGGCGACGACCATTTCCAGTTCGTCGGTGTTGACGGGTTTCGTAAGGTAAGCGTGCCAGCGAAAAGTGCTGGTGTTGGTGGTTTCGACCAGTGGGTTGCGAAAGGCAGAGATAGCAA
>CAZRXE010001216.1:0-4059 GCA_964603695.1 uncultured Heliomicrobium sp. | reverse complement strand
TTCTTCAGTTTATTCATTCTTGATCAAATTCTTGCCGGGTAACTTTCGGCGGGTTTATGCGCTGGTCAGGCATTGACAGTGTATGACGATTGTTTTGGCGTGTCTTCCTGTTTGGTGGAAGTGAGGGAAAAGAAGGCCGCGAACAATTGCCAAAAAATGCCAGCTTCGGCGAAAAAATGGCCAATCAGTTTTGACAACCCTATGTAGATAATTATATGTATAGGCATCTAGTAAACATTCACGATATGAACAGGAGCGAGCGATGGGTAAGAGTTATCTGTCCTATACGATGGCGATGATTTTACAGGTGCTGGAAAACGGCTACCGCTACGGCTTTGAAGTGATGACAGCCACAGGATTGGCCAGCGGGACAGTGTATCCGGCGTTGCGGCGATTGGAGGACGCGGGCTTCGTGATTTCCAAATGGGAGTCCGCCGACATTGCGCAGGCCGAACAGCGTCCGGCGCGCAAGTATTACGAAGTGACGCGCGAAGGCAGCGAGGCGCTGGCCGAAGCCCGCAAACGGTTTCGGCTGCTGGAACAGCTTGAGCCGCTGACTTCAGGCAAGCCCGCACATCATGCCGGCAACCGGTCTTGAAAGCCGGCAACCGGTCGTGAAGGAGAAAGCGTGCGCGAAAATCGAAGAAAAGGTCTCTGGCTGTGGGTGATTACATTCATCGGCGTGATCGTCCCCCGCCACCTGCGCGCCGACTGGCGGCAGGAGTGGGAAGCCGAATTACGCTGGCGCGAAGGGCAACTCGCCGGATGGGAACAACTCCGCTGGCGAAACAAACTGGATTTACTGTGGCACAGTCTGGGCGCGTTTATGGATGCGCTGTGGCTGCAACCCAAACGATTGGAGGATGAAATGTTTCAAGACTTGCGGTACGGCTGGCGAATGCTGCTCAAACACAAAGGCTTCACCATCGTCGCGGTGATTTCGCTGGCGCTGGGCATCGGCGCGAACACTGCGCAGTTCAGTTTGGTGGATACGGTATTGCTGCGAATGTTACCGGTCACGGAGCCGGAGCGGTTGGTGTTGTTCGAGTGGGAATCGGGAAATGCCTTCAGAACTGGCGGGATGCGCGGCACTTTCGTCGGTGGTACGCCGGGCAGACGCAATGCATCCATGTTCACCTACAAAATGATTCAGACGCTCCAGCAGGCGCGGGTGCAAGCCAGTGAAACGCCGCTGAGCGATTTATTCGCCTTCGCGCCGCTTTACGAAATGACGGCGTTGGTCAACGATCAGGCTGAAATTATTCGCGGACAGGGCGTGTCCGGCGGTTATTACAAGGGCTTGGGCGTGCAACCGATCGCGGGGCGCGCCATCAACGACGCCGACGATAATCCCACCTCGCCGCCCGTGGTTGTCATCAGTCACAAATACTGGCAGGAACGTTTCGCCGCAAATCCGAACGTCATCGGTCAGCAACTGAAACTCAACAACATTTCTTTCACCATCATCGGTGTCACGCCTACAGGCTTCACCGGAACCTTGCAAGTCGGCGAAGAGCCTCACATCACCGTCCCACTGAATTTCGAGCCTGTGTTGCTGGGCGAAAATTCCGCCCTCAGGCGAAAAGACAATCGCCATCTGTGGTGGGTTCACTTGATGGGGCGGCTGAAACCCGGTGCGACCTTTGAACAAGCGCGCCAAAGTTTGAATGCCACGTTCCAAGCCACTGCACTGGAAATGATGCCGCCGCCGCGCAAAGACAGCGACCCGGTCAAAATCGAGCCCAAGGATTATCCGAACCTGACGGCGCAACTGGGCGGGCGCGGCTTGCTGGAAATCCGCAAGATTTACTCAAAAACGATTTACGGCCTTTTTGCAGTGGTCGTGATGGTGTTGCTGATTGCCTGCGCCAACGTCGCCAATTTGTTGCTGGCGCGGGCGGCGCTTCGCGGACCTGAAATCAGTGTGCGATTGGCCGTGGGCGCGGGGCGCTGGCGCTTGATCCGGCAATTGCTGACCGAAAGCGTGTTGCTGGCAGTCATCGGCGGCGCGGCGGGAATTCTGGTCGCTTACTGGGGCAAGAGCGCACTGGCGGCGCTGGCCACACGGAATACGGACTTCCTGCCTGTCGGTGTTGAACCCAGTTTGAGTTGGCGTGTGTTGGCATTCACCGCCGGAGTGTCTTTGCTGACAGGGATTCTGTTTGGCTTGGCACCGGCCTGGCGCGCGACGAAAGCCGATGTTTCCGGTGCCTTGAAGCAAGGCCGTCGCAGCTCCGGCGGTGTTTCAAAATTGAGCAAAGGATTGATCGTCACTCAAGTTGCCTTGTCGCTGCTGCTGCTGTTCGGCGCGGGACTCTTCATTCGCACCTTGACCAATCTGCAAAAAGTCAATCTGGGATTCAATCAGGAAAACCTGCTGACCTTCGCCGTTGATCCAAGACAAGGCGGTTACAAAGACGAACGCCTGACGCAGTTTTATCGGCAATTGTCCGAACGACTGGACGGACTGCCCGGCGTGCAGTCCTCCACCTTTGCATCTGTCCCGTTGATTTCGCAATTCACCTGGAACACGGAAATTCTGTTGCCGGGCGAAACGGAAAAAGGCGCGAGCGAACACGTCGCCAACCGACAAGCGGTACGGGAAAACTACTTCGCCACCATGCAGGTTCCATTGCTTCTGGGACGCGGATTCACGGCGCAAGACAATCTGCAATCGCCCAAAGTCGCCATCGTCAATCAGGAGTTCGTACGCAAGTTTTTCAAAAACCAGGACGCGCTGGGCAAGCGGGTTCGAGAACATGAAGAAAAGGATGAGGTCGAAATCGTCGGCATCGTCGCCGACCACAAATACAGCAGCCAGCGCGAAGAAATCGAACCTTTGATGTACACGTCCTGGCAGCAAGCCTCAGACCCTTTCGGCGGAATGTATTTCGCGTTGCGAACAACTGGCGAACCAACCGCCTTCACCGCCGCCGCGCGTCAGGCGGTCAAAGAACTGGACGCAGGTTTGCCCGTCACCGAAATCCGTTCCCAAAAATCCCGTTCTGAAGCCACTTTGTCGCAGGAGCGTTTGTACGCACGGCTGCTGAGCTTTTTCGGTTTGCTGGCGCTGGCGCTGGCGGCCATCGGATTGTCCGGCGTGCTGGCCTATTCGGTGGCGCAACGGACGAATGAAATCGGCATTCGCATGGCGCTGGGCGCGCAAGCCGCCGACGTGTTGCGAATGATTATCCGGCAAGGCTTAAAGCTGGTCGTGCTGGGACTGGCCGTGGGCGCGAGCATCGCTTATGCGCTGAAACGATTAATGGCCAGTCAGTATTTCGGCAAGCGAGATTGGCAGCGACAAATGGTCGAACAGCTTTACGGCGTGCGCGGCTTCGATCCGCTGTTGTTCGCAATCATTGCCGGATTGTTATTGCTGGTGGCGCTGCTGGCTTGCTGGCTGCCCGCGCGGCGGGCAGCGCGTGTGGATCCGCTGGACGCCTTGCGACACGACTGAAGCGGAAAGCTACCGAGGAAGCGTTTGCAGCCATTTATTGAAGGCAATTAACTGCTCAAGCCTCTTCGACTCGTAGAACCGGCTGAATTCAGGCGGGCCATTCACGGCCTCCAAAGCGGGTAGTAATCACTCGTGTCACGTAGTAACGCCTGAATGTTGTACAAGAGCGAAAAGGCTCAACCATCGCGACGCACCACAAGTCGCAAACGACTTGCCTTGTATCTAAACTCAAAAGCCACTACGTGGCCGCAGCAGTTACGAAGGCAAAACAACCACATTCCCTGATGAAAAAATGGAGCGGCAAACCACATCTTCGGCTGATCCGTTTTATCGGCGTGATTGTTCCGCGCCGGTTACGCGCTGTTTGGCGACAGGAGTGGGAGGCCGAACTGCATTGGCACGAACAACAGCTTGCCCAATGGGACAAGCTGAACGCGAGAAACAAACTCGATTTGCTCCGGCACAGTGCAGGCGCATTCGTGGATGCGCTGTGGCTACAACCGAAACGATTGGAGGAAGACATGTTGCAAGATTTGTGGTTCGGATTGCGACTGTTGGCTAAGAAACCGGGCTTCACATTGCTGGCTATGATGACGCTG
>CAZRXE010001215.1:0-3564 GCA_964603695.1 uncultured Heliomicrobium sp. | reverse complement strand
AGGTTCGGCTGCGCGAAGCGGCGGAGTTGCTGTGCATCAGCTATCAAACGCTGAATCGGAATTGATCCGATCTTTGTGCGCGAAATCACCGGACTGACTCATTTGTTGATGCCGGTGTTGATGCCGGCGGTGCGAATCGAGGGTCTGATTGAGGTGCAAGTCGCGCAAGGCTTGCAAAAAGAGGTCAAAGAGATCAAAGGTCTCTACCCAGGTTTGCCTGGGAAGGGAACCGATCATCCGACTGCGGTCTTGTTGCTCAAAGCGATTGACCGCCAGGAGATCACCGAGGAGATCACTTTGACGTGGGCTGAATTGAACGGAAACCTGTTTATTCATCTCTCGCCCTTGCCGGAGTGGTAGCCGGCTGTCTTGAGTTACTCGCATTTGTCGTCAACCATCTATTCTGACTTGCAGAAGAATTCGGCTTTTGGCATTTCAATCTTCGGGTTCAATCTTCGGGAAACGACAGCTATAAAACGGATCAACCGAGCAAAATAATATTGAGCAAAACAATGACGAATTCACCGCTTCGCTTTCTCTTCAAATCATTGCTGGTTTGCCTGGTCACTGTTGCTTGCACCATCCTGGTTCAGGCGAAGGTGACACGCATCGTGATCGAACAGAAACAATCGCCCGCTTATGACGGCAAATCGTTTGGCGCGGTCGGACAATACGAAATCCTGACCGGCAAAGCGTATGGCGAACTCGATCCCAAAGACCCGCACAATACGATCATCACTGATCTTCAATTCGCTCCACGAAATTTGCGCGGAATGGTCGAATACGTGGCGACGTTTATGTTGGTGAAACCGATTGACCTGGCCAAAGCCAACGGCGTGTTGCTTTACGCCGTGCCGAATCGAGGCAATCGGATTTCCATCCCGGCGTTTGGCGTGGCGGGCGAATCAGGCGACGAGTTTTTTCTCAAGCGTGGCTACATCATTTTGCACAGCGGCTGGCAAGGAGATTTGGCTGCGCGCCCAAATGCCGAAACGATCATCGTTCCGATTGCCAAAAATCCTGACGGTTCCAGCATCACCGGGCCGGCGCTCGCTCGTTTAAGCAACATGCCCGTGGGAACGACGACGCTGCCTTTGCCGCCGGCGCACGAAGCCGCAAGTTTGGATACGACCAAAGCCACGCTGACGCGGCGCGCTTCTGAAGACGGCGCAATCTTCCCGATTGCCGGCAGCGATTGGGCCTTTGCCGATTGCAGCCAAAAACCTTTTCCCGGCTCGCCTGACGGAAACAAGATTTGTCTGAAGAGCGGTTTCGATCCGGTCTATCTTTACGAACTCATTTACACGGCGAAAGACCCGCTGGTGCTGGGTATCGGCTTTGCGGCAACGCGCGACATCAACGCCTTCTTTCGCGGAGCCGCCCAGGCCGAAGGCAACCCTATCGCCGGTCGCATCAAGCACGTCATCGCGCAAGGTGTTTCGCAATCCGGCAATTTCATCAAGACTTTTATCCATCTGGGCTTCAATCAGGACGAAGCCAATCGCCAGGTTTGGGACGGCGCGAATGCTCACATCGCCGGGCGGCAATTGGCGATGAACATTCGCTTCGCCACGCCGAGCGGCGCTGCCGGATTGTACGAAGCCGGAAGCGAACCGCCTTTGTGGTGGGGCGATTACGAAGACAAAACTCGTGGCAACGCAAAAGCCGGCATGCTGACTCGTTGCAACGCGACAAAAACTTGCCCAAAGATTTTCGAGACTTTCGGTTCGGCAGAATTTTGGGGGTTGCGAATGTCGCCGAACCTGCTTGGCACAAACGCCGACACGGACATCGCCTTGCCGGCAAACGTGCGGCGGTATTACTTCCCCGGCACTACGCACGGCGGCGGACGCGGCGGATTCAGCACAGACATTCCAGCGCCGCAAGGCGTCTGCGATTTGCCCGCCAATGTCAATCCGCAAGCCGACCAAATGCGCGCGCTGATTTTGGCGCTGACGGATTGGACGACGAAAAACGTTGAACCTCCGGCCGGCGTTTATCCGCGATTTGATCGCGGCGATTTGGTTCGTCCCGATCACTCGGCGATGGGTTTTCCACTGATTCCAGGAGCGCCGTTGCCGAACAATTTGTTCAACCCGCTGCTGGATTACGATTTCGGCGCGGAGTTCAAATACTCCGACCTTTCGGGCGTGATAACCATCGTGCCGCCGACAATCAAACGAACGCTGCCGATCCTTGTCCCCAAGGTGAACGCCGACGGCAACGAAACCAGCGGCATCGCTTCGCCGCTGTTGCAAGCGCCGCTTGGAACTTATCTGGGCTGGAACCTGACGCGCAGCGGTTTTTACAAAGGCCGCGTTTGCGGCTTCGCCGGAGGTTTCATCCCCTTCGCCAAAACCAAAGCCGAGCGAATGGCGACAGGTGATCCACGTTTGTCTTTGGAAGAACGCTACAAAGATCATGCCGGTTATGTCGCCGCGGTAAAGAAAGCGGTGGAGAATTTGTTGAATCAACACTTCCTGCTGGCTGAAGACGCGGCGCGCTTGATTCGACAGGCCGAAGAGAGCAATGTCTTGCGCTGAAATAAGGAAAACGAAATGTCGGTTTACCCTGTACATCGAACGCCGTAACATAGATAGCGATGAATCAACCAGTAATCTATAAACAAGCTCCAATCACTGAAGCGCTGATAGACTTGCGTGTAGCGAATGCACATATCTTGTCACCAGAGCAGTTTCGGAAAGAGCTATCCATCATTGCCACTGACTATCCAACTCAAAGAGAAATAGTTGACTTTGCCAGTGAGGTTTCTATTGGTGAAACTGTTGGCGCAATAACACGGCAAACCCCTTTCGGATTACTTTGGGCCAGCGCTGATGGGAAGCAAGTTTTTCAAGCTCGTCAAAATGGAATTACGTTCAGCAAACTTGCTCCCTATGGTCAGTGGTCAACGTTTCGTGATGAAACTCGCCGTTTGTGGAATCTCTATCGTGAAATAACTGCTCCGCAACAGTTGCTTCGTATTGCAGTGCGATATATCAATCGTTTGGACCTGCCTCTTCCGTTTGTGGATTTGAAAGAGTATCTGAGAACATCGCCTGAAATTTCTCCGGCCTTGACTCAGGAATTAAGTGGCTATTTTATGCAATTGCAACTGCCACAGCCTGACCTCAAAGCGTTGTTGGTACTTAATCAAGCAACTGTTCCATCGCCTAGTCCAGACCAAGCGTCTGTATTACTGGATATTGAACTTTCACGGGAAACAGAATTGGTAAACGACGAAGAGTTTCTTTGGAATTACCTGGAACAACTGCGCTTCCGTAAAAATCAAATTTTTGATGGATGCCTAACTGAGAAAATGAAGGAGATGATTCAATAATGGCTATTGCAATAACTACTTATGCTGAACCACCAGCAATCGTCCGCAGAGAATCGAATAAAGTTCAGGGCGTCGAAGGGCGACTGCTTGAAAATAGCATCAGGCAAATTTTCGAAAGACTTCAACTTAGCGCCGAATGGAAAGCTGCCTTGTCGAGGTCGCGTGAACCCAATGAGATTGGCAACGACCAACTGGACAGTCTTGAGCTTGCAGACCTCGCTTAT
>CAZRXE010001214.1:0-2433 GCA_964603695.1 uncultured Heliomicrobium sp. | reverse complement strand
CTTCCAGTATTCGGCGTCAATTTCGCGCAGCCATTCCGACAGAGAAACAATTCGCCCCAAATCTTCCACCTGATGGTCGCGGAATACATCACCGGTACTGACTACAGTCCCGTCACTCGCCTTGATCGAGTTACCATGAATTTTGATGGTCAGCCATTCGCCGAAGTCGGAATGCAGAAACATCCGGTGCTGCATGCTGGGAAAGATCATCTTGCTGCGATCAATCCAGTCGTGGATCGCGATCCAGTCCTGCCACTCGCCACCGTAGCGGTGAGCGGTAATGCGGGCGTGTTGTAACGGCTTCATCTTTGCCTCCGGTACGAGTTACCAACTGACTTTGTAGACACACGTCACTGTCCACCGCTCCGCTCTGATGCCCTTTTCGCTACGGACTCAATCAAAGAGCCATCCCTGTCCAGTCTCGCCCAACGCCTCTTTCCAGCGTGCCTCGAATTTGTCGAAGCCGTAATGCGTCTTTGACTCAACTGCCGCTGGCGCGACGACGAAGAACTCCTCGACCGCCGGGTAACGATCCGGCTCGCGCTCGCGCACGTAGCCATAGCTGATGCCGTGGACGATCCGCACGGCAAAAGTTGAAGCCGCCTGCCTGAAGCGTTCGAACATTTCAGCGCGCGTGCCGGTTTCAAGTCTTTCGACCGCGCGATCAGCTTGCCCTGGCGCTTTGTAGATGCGGCGCACGCGGTAGAGCGCGTATTCGGTCTCTTCCAGCTTTCGTTTGAAGATCGTGAGGGCTTCGGTTTGCTGATCGCCGGCAATGATCGAATGAAGGGTCTTGTCTCGATAGAGAGTGCCGCGTGGATTAAGGGCGAGGCTTTGATGTTCGAGCGCCAGCGCCTCAGCTACCTGATGAGGGAAGCTTCGCATCCGCTTGACGCCATCGGCCTTGAGTGAGTTGAATGGGCAATAGACGCAGGACGACTTTGGCCAATCTTCGCCAGTGACCTCTTTCAGGTAGCGCGCGCAGTCATCTCGATTCCAGCCCCACTCGTGCGCGAGCGGATACCAGCCGCGACGCCAGGATGTGTCATACTTCTGCGCTTTGCTGATGCGCTTGCCTTCGTCAGAATTGAAACCGAAGGCGACGCGCACCGGCGGGCGGTCGGCGAAGGCACGCTCGCTCTTTTCAATGCGCTTGTGTTCTTCAGCGTTGTAGCCGAACGCATGCCGGTAATCTTCGCCAGCCATTTCGCATTCAAGCCACCGTTCGATCACCCAGGCCTTAAACTTGAGACTGCAACGATGCTCACCGGCAAACTGCGGGACGGTGCCGGCAGCGCGCAGTTCATGGCTCAGCTTGTAAGCGCCATCGAGATGCACCTGGCGCGGCGAGCGCGTGTCGCCGAGGATGACGATGCCATCGGCTTCGAGGTGGCCTGCGCGCGCGACCTGCACGTAGCGGACGTGCTGCGCACGCATGCGTGGCAGGATATGGCGCTCGACCAGCATTCCTGAATCGGGGTACTCATCGCCGGTGTGCGCCGTAATGACGATCAGGTCATCCGTCAGGTCAAAATCACGCGACGAACCGTCATCAGCCCAGCGGACGAAAAGGGCGGAACTTTCGACGCCCATACCGTAGCTCAAGATTGTTTTCACGGATTTCAAAAGGATGATCGGAAGACAGGTCAGCGAAGTGGGGCGGTGTGATCCGCCCCATCGTCTTGTGCAGGCGCGCTACGCCGCAGCCCGCACCGTCTTCGCCTCCCCGTTGGCTTCGGGAGTGTCGTCCTCGTTTTTCTCTTCGGGCGTGAGTGTGGGCGGTTGAGTTTTTTCGTAGACGACCGGTCTCTCCGCCGTCCGGCCTTCGGCCACGATTTCAAGGTAGGCTTCGTGCATGGCCTTGTACTTCTTCGGGCTGATCTCAGCGCGCACGGTCGCGTCAATCAGCGCGTGGTTAATGCCGCGTTCGGCGCTCAGTTGCACCACCGTCGTTTGATCCACCCGGTTGTTCCCGTACTGGTTCGCCCCGTAGTGCGCGAACGAGCAGAGCATCAGGAACCGCGCGAGATCGTCGTCATTCAATGTCGCCAGTTTGCCGAGCACGGCGTCATCATCGAAGCGCGGCCTGCCCGTCTCTTCCTTGTCCCACCCGAAGACTTCACAGATCGTCTTCTGATCGCTCGCCGGAATGTGGCGAAAGAACTCTTTGGCTGCTTCGTCCAGATGGCGGCGTTCGAGCGGCCAAGTGTAGGTGGCGAGCGCTTCCTTCATCACGCGCTTGCGGACGATCTCGTCAACTTTGATGTCGAACAACTCTTGCTTGCGTTTGTTGCGCGCTTCAGGCGTTGATAAAGATGAGCCGCCGCTGCCAGAATAGGAGCTGGTGTAAGAGTAACTCTCATGCACCCTGCCCAGGTGATCCTTACAATCCTTTTCACGACAAATCCATTTGACCTGCCCGATCTCGGCTCC
>CAZRXE010001213.1:0-2000 GCA_964603695.1 uncultured Heliomicrobium sp. | reverse complement strand
ATCCACAAACGACGTGACGATTTTGCCAAATGCGCCGCCGATGACTACGCCCACGGCGAGATCAACCACGTTTCCTTTGTTAATAAATTCCTTGAATTCGCTTACCATTCCCATGCTTTTCGGCCTCCTAAAAAGAAAATTGTTGTTATCGAAAGTTGCTATCGTTACCACGTCCATCTTCTGTAGGTGAGCGAGTCTTACTTTGGAGATACCCTGAAGGATTTGCCGGGCAATGATAGAAGCGCGCGGCGCAGATTACAAGCGGGTTAGTTGGGTTCGGCAATTTCGGAGTGCGTCTCGGAACGCGGGCTTTCGTTCCCCGCATTGTCTACCGCGACAAGTTGGTAGAAGTAGCGTTTGCCCACCTGCACCTGGCGGTCGCTGAAGGTGATTGTCGTGACTGGGCGTGGGGTGATTTTTGCCCAGGTCTTTTCATCTTCTGAGCGATAGATGTGGTAGCCGACCACATCCGGCTCTGGATTCGCAGGCCAGAACAGGCTGATCAACCCACCACGTGAAGCAATCGTGATTGCCGTGGGTGCCGTAGGCGGGAACGTATCTTTCGGCGTGACGGCAAGCGGTAGGCTTTCATTGCTCTCAATGGTTTCTGTCACCGGCGCGCCCGCACGCGGCAGCGACAACGCCCGCACCATGAATTCATACGCCGTGCCAAATTGGAATTGCTTCTCGATATGCCGCAGTTCGGTAAGCGGCGCGGCATTTACTTTTGCCCATTGCCCGCCCGCGCGCCGGTAGAGGTTATAACCGGAAACATTCGCGGGCGACGAGCCATTCAAATTCGCTGCCGGTGGTTGCCAGCGAATTTCCAGCGTCGTTTGCGTCACCGTGGCTTGCAATCCAACCTGCGGTACCGCCACCGTCCTGAGCGGTGTGAGCGAGGCATAAAACGACAAATCTGCAGGGCGATCATCGCGGTTCACCAGACGCACGGCATAACGATACCGCGTCTGGTCGTTCGCCACTTTGAAGTCTATCGGGTCAACATACGTGATGACCGAAATCCGCGTCGGCAATTGCGCGTCGGACAGCGATGTAATCAACGCCGCACGCGTCAAATAATCCTCCGCCGTAATGCCCTGGGGCGCCGTCTCGGGTTCGATCAACCGATACACATCTACGCGTTTGAGTTTGTCGGTGAGCGTTTCTTTGGCAACGGGAAAGCTGAGAATGATGCTGGTGCCTTGTTGCGTCGCGGCGAGTTCGTTGACAATCAGCGGCGCTTTCGGAATCGGCGGCAGCGGGTCGCCAACTTTGCCGCAGGCAGCAAAAAGCCAAACGGCGATGAGCAGAAATCCGACCCGCCGCGTCACTGCGTTTGTTCTCCTTCGGCGGAGAAGGTGATGCGCCGATAAATCGTTGCCAGACTCAGGGTCAGGTCAACCGATAACAACTCGATTTCTTGTTTCAGATCGGTGAACACTTCGCCTTGCCACACCTCGCCCGCATTGGCATGCCGATAGACTTCTACTCGTATTTGATCCTGTGCCACGATGACATATTCAAGCAACCCTGGGATGTATTGGTACGCATTGAATTTTTCTCCTTTGTCCGTGCGTCTGGTGGAAGGGGACAACACTTCAACAATGAGGATGGGATGCACAATCAAATGCGAATCTTCGGGGTCTTCGTAACCGGCCTCACACGTCACTACCACGTCAGGGTAATAATAGCGCCGCTGAGGGGTTTTGATTTCCAGTTTGACATCGGTGGTGTACGGCTCGCAAACGCTATCGAAAAGATGACGTTCCAGTTGGAACCAGATATTTTTCGTGATCCGCGCATGATTCTTGCTTGTCCCCGCCATCGCATAAACCTGCCCATCCACATACTCGTGGCGGGTAGTCTGTTCCTCTTCCCACGCGAGATATTCTTCGGGGCTGAAGTGATCTTCAGGAACAGTGGAAAGCCAGCGCGCGGGCAAGCCCATACTTCTACCTCACAGAATGTAGCGACTTAAATCTTCGTTCTTGACAATATCG
>CAZRXE010001212.1:0-1707 GCA_964603695.1 uncultured Heliomicrobium sp. | reverse complement strand
AGATTGGCTGCATTAACCAAGGTGGCCGCTGCCGCGTTGCTTCCTTTTCTGGTCGGAAAGGTCAATAGCGAAAAATCCGTTCCGGTTAAGGTTGCCGTGAATGTTTTAGCTGTGTTGTCGAACGTCGTGACCTGACAAGTGCCGCCCCGTCTGACGCGGAAAGTCCCCGTTCCCAGGCTGGTTCCCAAGTCGCCGACATTCGCGAAAGGGTTATCGAAAGAGTTTCCGGCAACCGAGGCAAAGCTGCTCCAATTTCCGCAGTTGTTCGGCGTTAGATTCGTGTTGGCGAATCCTGGAATGACAAGCGGCCAGGTGACCAGTCTGGCGTTCGGAAAATCGGCATCGTTGAAGTTGTCCGACAGTGTGGCTGTGTTGAGGGCTTCCAGACCTTTGCGGGAACCGATGGCATAAATGCCGATGTTGTAGCCGAACACAAACCCGTCTTCTCCGTTGGGGCCGCTACCAGGGAGAAATTGAGGATTAAGATGCGCGGGACCTTTGGCCACATTCCAGCGCGGCGCGGCTTTGACCGTCAGCGCCGGCAATCCGTAAAACGTCTCCGCGCCGACCACGCCGTTCAAGGTCGTCGGCGAGGAATTTGCCGGGTTGCCGTTACCGCTCAAGGTCACGATCGGCCGTTGCACGATTGTGCCGTTGGGCGCGTCGCCATTGATCCGCAAGCGGAAATCCTGGTTATTGCCGGAGACGGGCGAAGGCTGATAGCAATAGAGTTTTTGCCCGTCCGCCGTCACGCCCGAAGTTCCTGCCGGTGGAGGATCAGCCACGGCGCTTGAAGAAATGTTCTGGCAACCGCTCGCGCCGGTCGGCAAATCGGCCACGTCAAAACGGGCGACCTGCGTCAGCGCGGGGCCGGTGTAACCGCCCGGCAAGGTGAATGCGCCGGTTTGTAATTTGATGAGTACGCCGGTGTCGGCGGGCGCGAGCGAATAGCCGACGCGGTAAACCGCGAAATCGTGCGTGCGGATGTCCGCGTCGCCGACGCCCGCGTCCAGCGAATCAAATGGCGCGGTTCCCGAAGCCGACATGCCCGCCACGAATTGCGTAATGGCCACGGGTGAGCCGAATAAATAGTTACGTACTGTTTTATAAGTGTTTGACAGGCGCTCGTGCGTCTGTCCTTGCAATTGCGTGGACGCCGAAACGCCGCCCATCAAAAAGGCCGCGACCGCCAGAAAGGCCGTCAGCGCGATCAGTTTTCTGTAGTGTTGCAGGGAAGCGAGCGCCGAAGGTCGAGGCGGCGCCTTTTGAGTTTTTGTATGTGCAGTCTTCATAAGTTTAGGTTCTCCTCTGGCCGATTTGGGTAATGCCGGGGGAGGCAGCCAGATGCTCCCAATTGTTTATTTCATTCTGGATTTGTTTGGGTTGGGGTAACTCTCCAGATTCGGAACAACAGACGGGCGACAAACGGAATGTCGTCGGATTTCGCTCGCGCGGCGGCGGCGCTTTTGAAGGTTTTTCTGCGGTGAGAACCTTCCCGAAATTAAGCACACCACGACTGTCCGCCTTGACTCCACGTGGCTCTGAACGAACCTTTCCGTTGGAAAGTGAATAACGGAACAGTAACTGAAAGCTACCGGATCGTTACGATCGTTTCAGCGTCAGTGAGCAACTTGCGTGTCAAGACTGCAAGCGAATGTTAAGCCTTGTGTTGTTCGCAATTATTGTTGAGCTACTGGTTTCGCTGTG
>CAZRXE010001211.1:0-3355 GCA_964603695.1 uncultured Heliomicrobium sp. | reverse complement strand
GGTATCAAGGAATGAAGCGGTTGCTGAATCAGCGCCGACCGCCGACGGCAGTGTTTGCGCGGAACGATTTCACGGCTATCGGCGCAATGTGCGCGCTGCACGACGCCGGGTTGTCCGTCCCCGACGAAGTCTCTGTGGTCGGTTTCGACAACGTTCCGCTTTCGGCATATACCTCGCCGCCGTTGACCACCGTGGATCAACCGACTGTCGAACAAGGGCGGCAAGCCGCGTCGCTGTTGCTGGAACGCATCGAAGGCGACAAATTGCGGCAGTGCCAGGAAATCAACCTGACCTGTCACTTGATCGTCCGCCAATCCACCGGGCTGAAAAAAGCCGCGCGGCGCTAAAAACCCGAAAGTGCCGGTTCACCGCCCCGCAAACTGGTAACGCTATCATAAAAGTCCGAGATAAAATCCCAAAGGAACTGATTCGATGGCCGAATCGAAACTAAACATGACGGAAGCGGCAACGCCCGCCGGCGCGCCGGCGACTGCCGGATTCAAACTGCGGCATTTGCGCTGGTGGATCATCGGGCTGATTTTTCTGGCCACGCTGATTAACTACATTGACCGGCTGACGGTTTCAGTGCTGGCACCGGTCATCACCAAAGAATTGAATCTGTCGGCACTGGAATATGCCGGCATCAGCACCTGGTTTCTGCTGGCGTATACGATCAGTCAGGGGCTGTCAGGCAAACTTTACGACCGCGTCGGCACACGACGGGGCTTTACGATTTCGATTCTGGTTTGGTCAGTGGCAGCCATGTCGCATGCGCTGGCTCGTGGATTGGCGAGCTTGAGCGCCTTTCGCTTTTTGCTCGGATTAGGCGAAGCAGGCAATTGGCCCGGCGCGGCCAAAACCGTCGCCGAATGGTTCCCGGTGCGCGAACGCGCTTTCGCGATGGCCGTTTTCAACAGCGGCGCGGCCATCGGTTCCATCGTCGCACCGCCGTTCATCGTCTGGCTGCAATTGCGCTACGGCTGGCAAATGACCTTTATCGTCACCGGCACTTTGGGATTTTTCTGGCTGGCGTTGTGGCTGCTGTTTTACCAAACGCCGGATCGGCATCGCTGGTTGACGGTTGAGGAAAGACGGCTGATTGATGACGGACAAATGGGAGCGATAGAAGGAAGGGGAGAAATGGGACGAGAAGCATCAAACAGTGTTTCCGTAGGGTCTCCGCGTCTCCCCGTCCCCTCATCTCCCCTTGTCTCCTCTTCTCTGAAGTGGCGCGACTTGCTTCGTTACAAACAAGTCTGGGCGCTGATGCTGGGGCGTATGCTGGTTGATCCGGTGTGGTGGTTGTACATCACCTGGCTACCGCTGTTTTTGAACAAAGTTCACGGCTTCGATTTGAAAAAGATCGGCTTGTTTGCCTGGGTTCCTTATGTGGCGGCGGACGCGGGCAGTTTGCTGGGCGGATTCATGTCTGGCTTTTTGATGAAGCGCGGCTGGTCTGTGGATCGCGCGCGCAAAGCGACGATTCTGATCGGCGCGGCATTGATGCCGGCGGGGATTCTGGCGGGGCGGGCTAGCAATCCGATGACGGCACTGGCGCTGATCGGCCTGGTGCTGTTCGGCTTTCAATTCTGGATCAACAACGTGCAAACGCTGCCGAGCGATTTTTTCGCCGATAAAACAGTGGCGTCGGTCGCCGGATTAGGTGGCGTGGGCGCTGGAATCGGCAGCATGATTTTCATTCTGGCCACTGGCTGGGTAGTTGACCATTTCGGCTACGCGCCGATTCTGACGGCGGCGGGCGTACTCGCCCCATTGGGCACGACGGTTTTGCTGTTGCTGGCCGGGCGAATTACCAAGCTTCACTCACAATCTGAAATCTGAAACATATTAGGAGTTTTCATGAGCAATCCTTTTGATCTGACAGGCAAAGTTGCGCTGGTGACTGGCGCAGGTTCCGGCATTGGCAAGGCAACGGCCATTGCACTGGCTGCGGCGGGCGCGGCAGTCGCCATCAATTACCATCGCAACGAAGCGGGCGCGGAAGACGTCAAGCAGCAAATTATTGCCGGCGGCGGACGCGCCATCACTATTCAAGCCGATGTAACGAAATCCGCAGATGTGCGGGTGCTGGTCGAAAAAACCGTTGCCGCGTTCGGCCCGGTGGACATTCTGGTCAATAACGCCGGTTCGCTGGTCGAACGGCTACGATTGTTGGAACTGACCGAAGAAAAATGGGACGCGGTGATTGACCTGAATTTGAAAAGTGCGTTTTTGTGCGCGCAGGCAGTGGCGGCTTCGATGATCGAACGCAAAACCGGCACGATCATCAACGTCACTTCGATTGCCGGTCGCAACGGCGGCGCGCTCGGTTCGATTCATTATTCAACGGCCAAAGGCGGCATGATTACGATGACCAAAGGCCTGGCCAAAGAACTTGCTCCGCACGGCGTGCGCGTCAATGCCGTTTCGCCAGGCGTGATTGACACGCCATTTCACGAACAATTTTCCACGCCCGAAGCCATGAAAAATTTCACCAACATCATTCCGCTGGGCCGCGTCGGCAAGTCGCGGGAAATCGGTCAGACTGTTGTTTACCTGGCTTCAGAAGCGGCGAGTTTTGTCATCGGCGAAAACATCGAAATCAACGGCGGAATGCTAATGGATTAAACACAACCAGAGTTCTCTTTGGAGGTCACTGACATGCTAAACACCAAATTTTTTGATTTGCGGAAGATTCGATTTGTACTGTTTGCACTGCTACTGCCGGCGATGCCGCTGATGGTCGCAGCGCAAGTCACCACTGCCACCATCGTCGGCACAATCACGGATTCGAGCGGCTCTGTGCTGCCCGGCGCACAAGTCAACGCGCGCAACGTGGACACAGGACTGACGCGCACTGTCAATTCCAGCGAGGAAGGAACCTACCGGCTGGAATTTCTTCCCGTCGGCAATTACGTGATTGAAGTCACGGCCAGCGGTTTGAAGAAAACCACGCGCAACGGCATTGTTCTGCAAGTCAATGACTCTGTTCGCGTGGATGTTTCGATGACGGTGGGACAGGTCAACGAAACTGTCACCATCTCTGAAGCGCCGCCCGCCATCAACACCACGTCCTCCGAAATCGGGCGCACCATTCAATCCGCCGAAATCACCAATCTGCCGCTGGTGGAGCGCAATGTTTACGCGCTGCTTGACCTGACGCCCGGCGTGCAATCCAACAACAACGGCGTGGCGGCGGCTTCAACAGGCACAAGTTCGCTGATCCTGGGTTTCCCCGAACAGCGCACGCTGATCAATGGCGGCGTAGACGGTGGCACAGGCTCTGTCAATTATTACCTGGACGGCGGCAGCAACATGACCAACCTGCGCAATACCGGCAACATTCTGCCCAACC
>CAZRXE010001210.1:0-1557 GCA_964603695.1 uncultured Heliomicrobium sp. | reverse complement strand
GACGTTGCCATCCATTGCTGGATCTGCGAGAGCGGCCTTTTCTTGGGAGGGAAGACGTTCCTCAGCGGCCGAAGCCACCGACGGCAGACTACCCACCCAACCAATAAAAATCGAGTTTTTGCCCTTTATAAACCTTCCGATAGTTAGGCACCAGAATGGAGTATTATCTCTTAAAAATGAACACGGTCAGCATTGCCTGTCCTTGATACACGACGCGTTCATGGATAAGCCCAAATTTGAATTCGGCAGCGTATTTTTTAATCGCGTCAACACAGGTTTGCGTGATAAGCAAGGCAGTTCCGCCGGTTTTCATGACGAATTCTGCTTGGTAAAAGACATTCTTAATCACGGCATCGGCTTTAATCTGCGGAAGAGCAGAAGTGACCTGCGGAACGTACGTCACAATCGTGTCAATTGCTTTTTTGCCGAACTTTGCATCCAAAAAGTCCAAATCAGTTCGCGAGAAAGTGATTGTTTTGGTAACTCCCGCAATCTTCGCATTTTTCTTGGCGCCGCTGATGTTGCCGAAGTTGGGGTCCATTGCGAGAATTCTGACATCGCGCTCAACGCGGTCTTTGTCAATCGCGTCAAAAAACGTTTCCCAATCCGTCGTCTTAAGTTGGGGCAGTCGTCGGAACAGGAATTTGTCTTTGCCGTACAAATGAGGTGATTGTTTGTTAATGAGCAAGGCCGCTTCGATGGGGATGATGCCGTCGCGGCAGAAGGGGTCGAGGAACAAGTGTTACGCGCTGTAGCCGGATAATCGAACAAGCGAGGCGGCAAGCGTGCCCTTCAGCGCGTTCTGTCCGAGGAAGATGCGGTAGTCGCGTCGTCCGAGCTCTTCACCGGTCAAATCAATGCAAAACCAAAAATGGCCCTGATGTATAATTGCGAAGAAGGTGATGTCGGGTTGTTTGAAATGGACTTTTGCGCCGGATGAGGCAAGCACGGCGCCGACGTCCTGTTCGAGCGCTTGCCGTTCGACTTCTTCGGCGTCGCTCATGGCGCGCACAACGAATGTCGCGTCGCGGGGCATAAATTCGAGCTTGACGTGTTTTTTGAAGTCGGCAAGCACGTCTCCGGAAACGGGAAAATCAAACAGCAGCTGAAGAATTTTGATGGGGGTTTGCGCGCGGTACGTATACGCGCACATATCAAGCAGTGATGCGTCAAAACGCACGAGTCCGTGTGAAACCGTTCCGTTGCCAAGTATTTCGTGTGCTTCTGCTGCGCAGATGTCTTCGCATCCTTTGTGCGGAATGGCTAGTCCGAGGAGTTTATTCGCCATTCGTTTCGCCGTTCTCGACTACGAGTGCTGCGCTCATGACTTCATCGCCGTCGTCCAGCCTCATCACGCGGACGCCTTGGGTGTTGCGTCCGATTTCAGAAATTTCTTGGACCGTCGTGCGAATGATGATGCCGTTCTTGCTGATCAGCATTATTTCGTTCGCGAGATCGACGCTCTTGACGGCGACGACTTTGCCGGTCTTGTCTGTGATGTTGAAGTTGATGACGCCGACGCCGCCGCGGCCAATCAGTCGGTACTCATTGACGGGC
>CAZRXE010001209.1:0-1598 GCA_964603695.1 uncultured Heliomicrobium sp. | reverse complement strand
GGATCGAAGTCAGTTCGGATTGGAAATCGCGCATGGCACGGCGTTGGCGGTGATAGCTGACGGCGTAGCGGTGGGTTTCGTCACGGATCATCCGCACCAGCCGCATCACCAGCGAAGTCCTTTCCAGAAAGACGGGATCGTCTTCGCGGCCTTTGACCAGCAGATGGCTGATGTCTTCGTGTTTGCCGCGCGGTTTGACGATGCCGGCAATTGGCAGTTCGCCCAGACCCAAAGCGTGTAGCGCCGTCGCGGCGGAAGATAGTTGTCCTTTGCCGCCGTCAATGAAGACCAGATCGGGCAATTGCTTTTCTTCTTTCAGCAGGCGCGAATAGCGACGGTAAACGGCTTCGCGCATCGAGGCGAAATCGTCCGCGCCTTCCACCGATTTGATGATGAATTTGCGGTAATCGGCCTTTTTCATCTCGCCTTCTTCGCAAACGACCATACCGGCGACGTTGTCCGAACCTTGAATGTTCGAGATGTCGAAAGATTCTATGCGGTGCGGCAAGTTCGGCAGACTCAGCAATTCCTGCAATTCGGCCAGCACTTTCGACCAGTCGGGTTTAATGACGCGGAAGCGTTGATCGAAACCGATCTTGGCGTTCTTTTCGACCAGATCAATCATTTCGCGCTTCGAGCCGCGCTGCGGATCGAGTATGCGAACGCGGCGTCCACGTTTTTCGGTCAGTGCCTGTTCCAGCACGTCGCGGTCGGGCCAATCCACTGGGACGTGGATTTCCAGCGGGATGTAATTTCCTATGGTGTAGTACTGTTCCAGCACTTCGCCTAAAAATTCGCTGGGGTTAAAGCCTTCAACGGGAATGTCTTCCCAATAAAATTCACGCCGTCCGATGATGCGGCCTTCGCGCATGGTGAACAGTTGCAAGGCCAACTGATTGGCATCGCGGTGATAGCCGAAAATATCAACGTCGAGTTCCGTATCGCCCATCATCTTCTGGTTTTCGCTCAGGGCGCGGACAGTGCGCATCAGGTCGCGGTATTTGGCCGCCTGTTCAAAGCGCATCTCTTCCGAAGCCTTCAGCATTCGGGCTTCCAGGTTGTCGGCCAGTTCCTTGTCCCTGCCTTCGAGCAACAAGCGCACGTCGCCAACCATTTCCCGATACTGTTCCGGCTTGCACAAGTCTTTCTGGCAAGGCCCGGCGCAGCGTTTGATTTGATACTCCATGCAAGGCCGCCCGGCGCGTTTGTAAATCTCGAAGACTTCATCGGAACAGGTGCGCAGTTGGAATTCACGGTTAATGAGCCGCACGGTTTTGTCCGCCAGCGAGGCGGGCAGGTAAGGACCGAAATAAGCCGCGCCGTCTTTTTCCACCTGCCGGGTTTTGAAAATGCGCGGCAGTTCTTCATTGACGGTCAATTTCAGATGCGGGTAGGACTTGTCGTCCTTGAGCATGACGTTGTAACGCGGCTTGTGCTTTTTGATGAGGTTGGATTCCAGCACCAGAGCTTCGACTTCGGTGTCTGTGACGATGTATTCCAGATCGGCGATGCGCGCGACCAGTTCCTGCGTCTTGGCGTCCATCGCGCGCGAACTCTGAAAGTATTGCCGCACGCGATTGCGCAGCGATTTTGCCTTG
>CAZRXE010001208.1:0-2284 GCA_964603695.1 uncultured Heliomicrobium sp. | reverse complement strand
TCAGCGCGAAGCCACCGTCGCCATTGCTGCCGGAGGCTTGTCCGCCGCCGGCCACAGTGGCGATGCGACCGGGTTCAATGGTGAATCCGGCAAACAACGTGACAGGCGTCGCTGACGTGTTGATGAAGCGAATCAGTCCCGTGCGTCTGCCGTCCACGACAGGGCCTTTTTTGGAATCCACCACGAACAAGCCTTGCGCGGTGGCGAAGAGTCCTTGCGGATTGTCGAAGCTGGCCTGATTGACGAGCGTGTTGTTGTCCGCGCCGGAGGCGGCTTCGTTGTTGATGGTGACGATTTGTCCGGGCGGAACGACGCGCTCAGCGGCGGTTCCGGCAAAGAGCGTGACGATGGTTTTGCCGCGATTGACGAAACGAATCCTTCCGCGCGGCGTGTCGGCGATAAACAGATTGCCGTTCGCGTCCAGTGCCACGCCTGAAGGATTGGCCAGCACGGCGCTAACGGCCAGTTCGTTGTCGTAAGGCGGCAGCAAGCCGTTGCCCGCCACGGTGTCAATGCCGGCGGCGCTGATGGCCTTGCCCAGCACTTTCACTTCGCCGTTGCTTTGGTTGAGGTAGCGAATGCGGCCTCGCAGCGAATTGCCTTGATCCAAAATGTATAGGCCGTTGGGATCGGTTTCGATGCTGGTCAGCGGCGGCGTGTTCGAGCTGTTTTGCAGATTGAAGCGGGCGCTGATTGCAGGGCCGCCGTCGCCGCAATCGGAGGCTGTGTAATCGCAGCTTTTAGAGGCTTCGCCGGCCAGCACTGCGAAGCTCGGCGTGACGCGGGCGATAGTTTGTTGATTGCCGGTGGCGACGTAGACTTCGTTGCCGCGCACGGCCAGCGCCGAGGGGAAAGGATTGAGTCCCACCTCGAATTGATAAACCAGCGTCAGCTTGCCCGCCGCGTCCACTTTGACGATTCGCGCGTGTCCGGTGTCGGCGATAAATAAATTGCCCGTGCCGTCAAAAGCGATGTCGCGCGGGTTGAGCAGCGGAACCGTTGTCGCGTCCGGTGGCGGCCCGGCGGGCAAAGGTTGACCGACGCTGGTGATTGCACCGTTGCCCGCGATGGTTTGCAGTTGATTCAAGCCTGTGATTTTGTAAACGCGATTCGTGCCGGTTTGTGGGCCGAGGAAATAAATTTCGCCGGTGACGGGATGCACGGCCAGTGCCCCTATTTCCTGTGTGGTGGAAGCCAGCACTCCGACGTTGCCCGCGCTGATCGTTCGGCCAAACACTGTTTGATCGCTCGCCGACAAGTTGTAAGCCATCACCACCGAAGATGAAGCATCGCCGATGTAAAGCAGGCTACCGTCGTTGCTGACGGCCAGACCGGAAGCGTTGATGGCAATCGAAGCGGCTTTTTCATTGGCGGTGTCTTGCGTGGGAATGCCTGCGTTGAGTGCGTTCGGATTGCCGTTGCTGTTGGTCAGGACGCGATTGGCTCCGGCTTCGATTTTTTTGCTGCCGAGCGTGACTGTGTCGGCGGTGGTGTTGATGTAGCGCACCAAATTGCCGGAAGCTGATTCGTCAGCCACGAACAAGCCGCGTCCCAGCGGATCACGCGCAATCACTGTCGGCACGGTGAACGACGTCCTATTGGCTTGCGCGCCTTCGCCATAACCGCCGGCGACTGTGTCAATCGTGGTTACGCCGGCAGCAGCAGTTGCGCGCATCTGCCAGTTGTAAACGCCTGGGCCGGCGTAAGCGTGCGTGGTATTGGCCTGCGTTGAAAGCGGCGATCCGTCGCCGAAATCCCATTCAACGCCCGCCGCAGTTGCGCAGCCGGAGGCCGTCGCCGTAGTCGTAAAGTTGACCGGAGCATTGACCGCCGCCGTTGCCGACACGGTGGCTGAACATTGCACTGTGCATTCACCCTGCGCTGTTGCCCGCCGCGCGGGCAAATTCAGTGAAAGTGTTAATCCAAAAATCAGGCTACCGGTGACGAGTTTTTTCAGTTGTTGGATGGAGAAAGGCAGGTAGGTTCTTTTCTTCAGAAACTGCATAAATTCAGAAGCTCCTTTGCGTGGTCGCAGCGCAAGGCCGCGTCTGCCCGACCGGTTGCGAGACCGCTTCGGTCATTGAATGGATGTGAAGTAAGGGGCGATGAAAAGAAGCACTGAGGCAGGTGAGTAGCGCTTCAGGAAGTGGTGGAATTTCAGAGTGCGACGGCTATGGCGTCGCTTTGGTGGTCGTTTGATCTGCGTTCAGTCTCAAGGCAATGTCGAACAACTGGCGAAAGCTTTCGTTCCTAACAGAGCCTTGCTTCAGAAAAGAACCACCAA
>CAZRXE010001207.1:0-2188 GCA_964603695.1 uncultured Heliomicrobium sp. | reverse complement strand
CGCATTTATCAGCAGACATTGGCCATCAACGAATACGTCACGACAAACCACCCAGAGATTGATCTCGACCGCGAAGGCACCGTTTCTCTCGGTGACACAGAGGTTGTCGTTTTTGACCCGCTCGCCGATTACACAACTTTGATGGAAGAGCTGTTTGACTTCGCGACCTTACGCGAATTCATCGGCGGCGGCTTCCGCTTGCGCTTTGATGCAATGAGCGCCATCACGGGACCTTACGCGCACCACATTTTTGAAACACTGCTCGGCGCGCCCGCCGGAACCGTCGTCAACGGCACGCCGCTGGAAGATTTCGGCGGTCATCATCCTGATCCGAATTTGGTTCACGCGGCGGAGTTGGTGGCGAGCCTGGAAACGGACAACGCGCCGGATTTCGGCGCAGCCTGTGACGGCGACGGCGACCGCAATTTGATTTTGGGAAGAAATACTTTCGTCAGTCCCGGCGATTCCTTGGCCATAATCGCCGAACACGCACAAGCGGTGATTCCGGGTTATCGCGCCGGACTCGCCGGCGTGGCGCGTTCGATGCCAACAAGCGCCGCAGTGGATCGCGTTGCCGAGGCTCTAGACATTGCCTGTTACGAAACACCTACCGGCTGGAAGTTTTTCGGCAATCTGATGGACGCGGGACTTTGCACTTTATGCGGCGAAGAAAGCTTCGGAACCGGCTCCAACCACATCCGCGAAAAAGATGGTTTGTGGGCGGTGCTGTGCTGGCTTTCGATTCTGGCGGCCAAACGTCTATCCGTCGCTGAAATCCTGCGGGAACATTGGCAACGCTTCGGGCGCAGTTATTACCAACGCCACGATTACGAGGGGTTGAACGCCGAAGCTGCGGGCCAAATGCTCGCCGCCCTGCGCGAAAAACTGCCGACACTTGCGGGCAAGAACTTCTCGGGCGACCAAATCAAAAGCGCGGATGATTTCAGTTACACCGATCCGGTGGACGGCAGCATCAGCGCCAAACAAGGCATTCGCTTATTGCTCTCTGACGGCTCGCGCGTGATTTGCCGCTTGTCCGGCACCGGCACTGAAGGTGCAACCTTACGTTTGTATCTGGAACGTTACCGCGCGGACGGCGGTAGTGGCGACCCCAATCAGGTTCTCGCGCCACTGGCGCAAGCTGCTCGAGAACTGCTTGATCTAAAGCAATACTGTGGCCGCGAGGAACCCACGATCATCACCTGAAACACGGTGACAATCGTTTGAACAAAACGCCTGACTCGATATGAAAATTAAGGATTTTGGAGGAAAGGAAAGGGCGGGTAGTGGGTCTCGAACCCACGGCCTCAAGAGCCACAATCTTGCGCTCTAACCAACTGAGCTATACCCGCCGCAAATCTGATTTTTAGCTTTGAAGGAACGCTTGATAGCTACCAATTTGTCGCTGCCGCCATCAAGGAAGGCGTCATCATAGTGATCGAACCCCAACTCGTCAAGCCAACAAAAATCTTTGCGGAGGACGATTGCCAAATCGCGAATCGCTGCCGCTGCCAACTTAAATTCCCTGCACGAAGCAAAAAAAATACCGGGAGCAGAGGCTTTTGGAACTCCGCCACCCGGTTCAAATGTACCGGAACAATGGATGGAAATAAGAAACAGGTTTAGAGAATCTGTTCGCCGACTTCCACTCTCAGCAAATTCCGCACGTTCTCGATCTGATTAGCGATGGTGGATTGCGCGGAACCGGCGAACAACAGACCGATTGCGACATTGTCTAGCGTCATAATCAGTGACCCGGAATCGCCCGGCGAAGACATCGGCGTAGTGATTATTTGATCTCTGAACCGCGCGGTGCGGCCCCCGCCGTAATTCACGTCCACCGTGGCGTTGATCGCCGTCACACGACCGGTAGTGAAGTTCGTCGTTCGTCCGGTCTTTTTGACCAGCGTGCCGACTGCCACATTAGCTCTGGGACGCCAGCCGCGAACGTAGCCATTCCAGAAGATTTCACGATCCAGGTCGCCGAAATCACCCTCGGCAATGGCGGCGTCCACCAGGTTTTGATGATCGTTGAGCGGAACCGTCGGGGCGAAGGTAATCGGAATGTATTCGCTCAAACGAGCGATGCGATCCGCAGGGTCTTTCCCACCGTCAATCGGGCCGGGTTGTAAAATCGCGTCGCCAAGCACGCTGTTATTGCTATTGGCCAGCACGTGATTGTTGCTCA
>CAZRXE010001206.1:0-5976 GCA_964603695.1 uncultured Heliomicrobium sp. | reverse complement strand
CGTTGCCGTTGGCGTCGAGGCGCTCGGGGTGGCGGGCGGCGTAGCGAATCGGGTTCTGCGTCCGCCAGATTTCGCCTTGTTCCCAAACGGGGCCGCCGTTGTTGACTTCGCGGCCATAGATCGTGTCGCTGGTTCCCCACTGCGATTCCAGATTGATTAAGCCCGCGTGCGAGATCAAACATTTGTAGCGCGTGGTCGTCGCTTGCAGCCAGTTGGCCAAATGCCCGCCGTAACTTGCGCCGCCCGCCGCTTGCCGCGCGCCGTCAATCCACTTGAACTCTTTGATGACGGCATCGGCGGCTTCATTCAATTCTTCGCCGGGGCCTTTCAACGGATCGCGCTGAATCTCTTGCGCGAACTTTTCACCGTACCCGGTCGAGCCTGTGTAATCGGTCATCAACACGACGTAACCCGGCGAAGCGATGAAGTGATAGTTCCAGCGCAAAAAGAACTGATCGCGCGTCATCGTGTGCGGCCCGCCGTGAATGAAGACAAACAGCGGATATTTTTTGTTTTCGTCAAAATTCGGCGGCAACACAATCTGGCTGTGAATCTTTTTGCCGCGACGGCTCGTGAACCAGTGATGGCGCAGTGGCGGCAGATCGAGTTTGGCGATGCGCTCGGCGTTGAAATCGCTCAATGCCTTGTGAGTTTTCGCGGCCAAATCAATGCGCACAATTTCCGCCGGACTGGTCGCGCTTTCCCAAAGGGCAAACATCGCGGAGGCTTTTGTCGGAATCGTCAACCCGGTGTAAACGCCGCTGTTCATTTCCATCGCCAACGAAACTTGCCCGCCCGTGGCCGGAACGGTGTAGAGCTTTTCGTGTCCGGCGTCTTCAGCCAGCAGATAAATCGTTTTGCCGTCCGGCGTCAGCGCGAAGCTCGACGGCGCGCGGTCAAAATTGGCGGTGATGATTTTGTGTTCGCCCATTGCGGGCCACGCAAAGCCTGCGATGCGATTCAGGTTGTAGACCTTTTCCGTGTTCGGGCTGAGCTGGCAAAACAGCGTTTTGCCGTCCGGGCTGAATTTCGGCGCGCCGTAACTGTCCTGTCCAGTGGTCAATTGCTTCGGTTCGCCGCCGCTCGCCGGAACTGCGTAAAGATGCGTGTTGGATTCGGAGTAGGCCGAAGCGTTGCGATTGTTTGTTGCCGCAATCACCACGGATTGGCCGTCCGGCGACCAGACGGCGTTCAAATCATCGCTGCCCGATCCGGTCACGCCCGCGAAACCCGCGCCGGCCACGAGCTTCGTTCCGGCCAGCAAGTCTTTGGCTTTGGCATTTCCGTTGGAGAATGCGTCCAGCGATTGCACAAAGACGTGGGTTTGTTTGTCGTCCAGCCAGCGATCCCAATTGCGAATGGGGAAGCTTTCGTAAACGCGGGCGTTCCATTTGCGCGCTTTGCGTTCGGCGGCGGCTTTCTTGTTGTCTTCGTCATTGAGCGTGCCGGGAAAGACGCTGCTTTGAAAAAGGATGGCTTTGCCGTCGGGCGAAAACTGTGGCGAGCGAGCGCCGGTCGAAAGCGTGGTCACGCGCTGAGCTTCGCCGCCTTCGACGCTGAGCAAGTAAATCTGCGCGACTTCGTCGCCTTCGCGGCGGGCGGAAAAGGCTATGCGTTTGCCGTCGGGCGACCACGTCGCGCCGCTTTCGCCGCCTTTGGTGTTGGTCAGCCGACGCGGTTTCGCGCCGCCGTCGGCGGGCACGATCCACAAATCCGAAACCTGATCGGCTTCGACGTAAGACGGTTCAATCACCGAAAACACAACCCATTTGCCGTCCGGCGAAGGCGCGGGCGCGCCGACGCGCTTCATCAGCCAAACGTCTTCATGCGTGATTGGGCGTTTGGTTTGCGCCAAAACTCCAACCGCAAGAATCATCAGAACGACAATGGAAAAAACGGTGCGACGAAATGAACGATCATTTCTAAACATGGCTTTACCTCGGAAATTGGAAAGAAAAACTATTTCTTGACTCGTTTGCCAATGCAATACAGCGCGCCCGAAGTGCGCATGAAAACCTGACCGTCGGAAATGGCCGGCGAACTCAGGCAGTAATCGCCAAGCGCGTTTTCGGCCAGCACTTCAAATTGCGGCCCGGCTTTGACGACAACCGTCCAGCCTTCTTCGCTGGTGGCGTAGATTTTGCCGTCGGCCAGCACGGGCGAGGCGCTGTAAGTGCCGGGCTTGATTCGCTGATTGCCGTAAATCTCTTTGCCGGTCTTGGCGTCCAGGCAAAACATCGTGCCGTTGTCGCGCACCAGATAAAGATATTTGCCGTCGGTGACGGGCGTCGGCACGTCGGGGCCGTTCGCAAACGTCCAGGCGATGTGCGTTGTCGTGATGTCGCCGCTGCCACCCGCTTTGACAGCCATGTATGGATTGCCGCGACTGCCGGCGTAAATCAGCCCGTCAAATGCAATCGGCGAATTGACGATGCGATTGAATTGAATATTTTGCGGATTCAAGCCGTAAGCGCGCCACAACTCTTTGCCGGTGGCCGGATCGTGACCGGTCACGCAATCGCCGCCGCTCAGAACGATTTCCGTCTTGTTGCCGTTTTTCAGCACTGCCGGCGTGATGTAGGCGTCGGGCGATTCCATTTGCGCAGGCGTGGGGCGTTCGTGCCGCCAGATCGTTTTGCCCGTGGCTTTGTCAATTTTCAGTAGGTACGAAGGATCGTCCGTCCGCATGCCGTGCAGCACCGGCACGTACAGCGCATTTTCGTAAAGCAGCGGCGACGAGCCGTAGCCCCAGTTCAACCCGAACTTGCCGTACTCTTTTTGAATATCGCGCATCCACAGTTCATTGCCTTTGAAATCGAAAGCGCGCAGCACGCCCATTCCGGTCAGCACCCAGACGGTCTTGCCGTCCGTGACGGGCGAAGGCGAAGACATGTTTTGTTTGCGCATCATGTGGTCGCCCGCGCCGAGCGGCTTTTTCCAAAGCACAGTGCCTTTGGTGCGATCCACGGCCCAAAACGACAGCGTGCCGGTCGCTTTCGTGCCGTCGGCGATGTTCAGGAAAATCGTGTTGTCCCAAATAATCGGCGTGGAGCCGCTGCGGTCGGGCATCGCCAGTTTCCAGGTGACGTTTTCCTCAGTGCTCCATTTAACGGGCAGATTCTTTTCGTTGCTGATGCCGTTGAGCATAGGGCCGCGCCATTGCGGCCAGTTTTCCGCCGAAACCACGGCCAGCGAAACCAGACAGGCTAAAACAGTGATCGAGAACGCGAGCGACAATTGACGGCGCATGCCATTTCCTCCAGAAAGTGTTGTTGCCAGAAAGTGTTGTTGAACAATGTTTACGGAAGGGCTGTATGGTAGACCAATCTTCGACAAAGCAGAAGAAGTCGGCGAATCAGTACCGCTCGCGGTGCTGATTCGTAACTTTGACACCCCGCCGGACGATGGCCTAGACTGCGCGCGTCATTCGGGCGATTCACAATTTTCAGTGACAACTTGAAATTCCAGCGTGGCGATTTAAGCGACTTGCTCCACGGAAAAAACTGCTAAAGAGCGATTCCGTCAGCCAGCCGCACGCCACACCCGAACGATTTATTCCAATCACAGCAAACTCAAGGAGAAGACCAATGGCTGACGAGCAAGCTCCCACGTATCAGTTCAACACTCTGGCCGTTCACGGCGGACACGACGGCGATTCGGCGACCAAAGCGCGCGCCGTACCGATTTATCAAACCACTTCGTATCTGTTCGACAGCGCCGAACACGCGGCCAGCCTGTTCGGCTTGCAGGAATTCGGCAACATTTATTCGCGCATCATGAATCCGACCGTGGACGTGCTGGAAAAACGTCTGGCGGCATTAGAAGGCGGCGCGGCGGCGCTGGCGTTGGCTTCGGGACAGGCGGCGGAAACGCTGGCCATTCTGACGCTGGCCAACGCCGGCGATGAAATTGTTTCCACCACTTCGCTCTACGGCGGAACCTACAACCTGTTTCATTACACCTTGCCGAAGCTGGGCATCACCGTGCGTTTCGTGGACGCCGAGGACGAAGCAGGCTTGCGCGCGGCCATCAACGACAAAACCAAAGCCGTTTACACCGAAACCGTCGGCAATCCGAAACTCGACATTGTGGACATTGAACGGCTGGCGGCCATCGCGCACGAACACGGCTTGCCGCTGATGATTGACAACACCACGCCTTCGCCGGCTTTGGTGCGCCCGATCGAACACGGCGCGGACATCGTCGTTCATTCGCTGACGAAATTTGTCGGCGGCCACGGCACATCCATCGGCGGCATCATCGTGGACGCCGGCAAATTCGACTGGAAAGCTTCGGGGCGTTTCCCCGGTTTCACGACGCCCGACCCGTCCTATCACGGTTTGGTTTACGCGGACGCTTTCGGCCCGCTGGCCTTTATTTTGAAAGCCCGCGTCGAAGGATTGCGCGACACCGGCGCGTGCTTGTCGCCGTTCAACGCCTTCCTAATTTTGCAGGGCGCGGAAACGTTGCACCTGCGCATGGAGCGGCATTCGCAAAACGCACTGGCCGTGGCGCAATTCCTGCAAAACCATCCGCAGATTGAAGCGGTCAATTATCCCGGCCTGGAATCCAGCCCGTATTACGAACGCACCAAAAAATACTCGCCGAACGGTGCAGGCGCGCTCGTCACGTTCAGCATTCGCGGCGGATTTGAAGCCGGCAAGAAGTTCATCAATTCGGTGAAGCTGCTGAGCCTGCTGGCCAACATCGGCGACGCCAAATCGCTGGTCATTCATCCGGCGTCAACCACGCATTCGCAATTGACCGAAGAGGAACAGGCTTCAACCGGCGTTACGCCTGGTTTGATCCGTCTGTCCATCGGCATTGAAGACGTGCGCGACATCATCGCCGATATCGAACAGGCGCTCGCCGCCGCCGGAGCGTAGAAAGAAGCAAACAACATTCCGCGCTCCATTGCGCATTGCCCATTAGCCGACAGGAAAAGCCCTTTGCTGTCACGATGTGCAATGCGCAATGGACGCGTTTCTCTTATGACCGAGCATTTGCCAAAACGTGATTATAGATACGGCGTATTCGGTGTTGGCCGCATCGGCAAGGTGCATGCCGCCATCATTCAGGATCAAGGTCATCGGATTGTTGCAATCGGTGACAATGTAGAGGCCGCGACGGCGGCGGCTCAGGACGAACTGGATATTGACGGCGTGAGAACGTTTTCCGATCCAACCCTGATGGCGCGGGAGATGGCGGGTCAGATGGATGCAGTCATTATTGCTTCGCACACCAAGAATCACGCGCGGGACGCCCTGCCATTCGTTAAAGCGAAGATACCGATCTATCTTGAAAAGCCCTTGACGGATGGATTGCAGGAAGCCTTCGAGTTTGTCGCCGCCATTGGCCGGGAACCGCGCCAAATTCAAATTGGTTTGCAGCGGCGCTACGACCCGGCACTGCTCTACACCCGGAAACTGATTCAATCCGGTTTGGTCGGCGAGCTTCGTGAAATCCGCTGCATCCTGCGCGACCAATTTCCTCCGCCGTCAACCTATAGCAGCAGAGGATTGATTATTGACATGGGAATCCATGTTGCGGACGAGGCAATCTTCCTGTTGGACGAATTCCCAAACGAGGTTTGGGCGAGCATGCACCATACGCGTGGCTACGCCAGCCCGATTGACGAAGGCGGAGACACGGCCTTTGTCACTTTCACCACCCCGTCAGGCGTATTGGGGCGGCTTGACCTGAGTCGGACACATTCCTCCGGCTACAACAACGAGACCTACATCATCGGCACCAAAGGCACTATCCACACAGGGCGTTTTGCCGGCTATCCTGGCCCCATTCACGTAGAAGTCTGGCAAACGGACGGCAAACTGCATCACGATTCCAAAACCTTTGAGATGACCTATCTGAAGCGGCCATTCCCTGAGTTCCTGCCGCGCTTTGACGTGGCGTACGCCCGCGCTCATCAACAGTTCCGGGCCGACATCGAGAGCGGCACAGCCTTTGCCGTGACGC
>CAZRXE010001205.1:0-2843 GCA_964603695.1 uncultured Heliomicrobium sp. | reverse complement strand
GCATTGATTCGACCGGGCTGTTTGTTTCCGCCGACGATGGGCAAACCTGGAGCAGGGTGGAAGGTTTTGTGTCGCGCTTTCCAAGTTGCTTTCTGGCGCGCGGCACGACGCTTTGGGTCGGCACGCACGATGTCGGTTTGCAGCGTTCGCTGGACGGCGGCGCGACCTGGCGACGCTTTGGCAGCGGACTGCCGGACGGCGGCGCGTTCGTCTTCTTTCAAAGCCTGGCTTTGAGCGGTCCCAACCTGGTGGCGGCGACCAATCAGGGTATCTTTCTTTCCTCCGATGACGGCCAAAGCTGGCGCGCGCCGCAACAGCAGATTAACTACGCCTGGAATCGGATGGACGAAAATGGGCAGCCGCAGGTGGTGGATGGTCAGAGCGGGACTGAGGTGCTGTTGCCCGATGGCGCGGCGCTGCTGGTGGCGACCGGAGGAGGCTTGTTGCGTTCGGAAGACAACGGCGAAACCTGGCAGGCGAGCGACACGGGACTGACTTCGCTCAACCCCGCCCGCCTCTCGGTGAATAGCCTGACGCGGCAAGGCGCGCGACTGGTGGCGACGACGTTTTACGGCGGGGTGTTTTGTTCGGACGACGGCGGACGCACGTGGCGGCGCTGCCAGCAAGGGCTGGACACGCGCTTCCCCTTCTCGGTTTTCACGCTTGGCGACCGTCTGTATGTCGGCACATCGGATCGCGGGTTTTTCGTTTCCACCAATCGCGGCGAGACCTGGCAGCCGCAAGCCTGGCCGCAGTTCCTGCGCTCCGCTCGCGGCCCGGTGCGCGCGCTGGCGCAAACCGGGAACTCGCTGTTTGCGCTGACGCAAGGTGCGGGCTTGCATGTTTCCACCTCGGGCGGCGCGAGTTGGAGCGTGGCGGAGCCGGGAAATAGCGGCATTTATTATCACGCGCTCGTGGCCGGCAACGCGGAGCTTTTGCGGCTGACCAAAGCCGGGCCGTCCAGCGTGAGCGGCCTGACCCGCTCCACCGATGACGGCGTGTATTGGTGGCCTTATTTGAACGACGGCTTGATCCATTGGAATGGCCGCCTCAATCCTGACTTCAAAGCGCCGGGCAATCTCAACGCCATCGCCCGCATCGGCGCGCACCTTTACGTAGGCACGGAACAAGCCGGGCTGAAGATCGCTTACAACGTGGACGCCAAAGCCTGGGTCGGCCAACGCCTGAGCGACGGCTTCACGCCCGCCAAAGCCTGGACGGTTGCCAACACGGGGCTGACCAATCTCAACGTGCAAGTCCTGCTGGGATTTGACAACCGCGTGTTCGCCGGCACGAAGGGCGGCGTTTTCGTCAGCAGCGACGAAGGCCGCAACTGGACGGCGGTCAACGCAGGGTTGAGCAATTTGGACATTGTCACGCTCACGGCCAACGCGACGCATTTGTTTGCCGCCACGACTGGCGGCGTCTTCGTTTCAGCCAATCGCGGCCAAAGCTGGATGGCGGCCAACGCCGGGCTGACCGATTTGAAGATTCAAGCCTTCGCCGCCAACGGCACGAACCTGTTCGCAGGCACGGCGTCAGGCGTTTTTTATTCAACGGACAACGGCCAGAGCTGGCGCGCGCTGACCGACGGCTTGAGCGACCGCAACGTGACGGCCTTGCTGGCGACGAACGCGACGGTCTACGCGGGGATGACGGAAGGCAGCGTTTTCGCGCTGGATGCGCCAAGCGCGCCGGCGCGCGCGGCGACGAATGTTTCCGCCGCGAGTTACGACGGCGCGGCGCTGGCACCCGCGTCCATCGTCTCCGTGTTCGGCATTGAACTGGCGACGGCCACGCGCGTCGCCGCCGTGACGCCGCTGCCGACCACGCTAGGCGGCACGACGGTCAAGATCAAAGACAGCCTGAACGTCGAACGCCCGGCGCAACTCTTCTTCGTTTCGCCGTCGCAGATCAATTACCTGCTGCCCGCCGAATGCGCGGTCGGCTCTGCCACTGTCACCATTACCAGCGGCGACGGCAAACTCTCCGCGCAACAGATCAGCATTGCGGCGGTCGCGCCGGGCGTCTTCACCGCCGACGCCAGCGGGCGCGGAATGGCGGCGGCGACTGTTCTGCGCGTCAAGGCCGACGGCACGCAAAGCTACGAACCGGTAGCGCAATTCGACCCGGCACAAAACCGGTTCACGATGCTCCCAATTGATTTGGGCGCGGAAACCGACCAGGTCTTTTTGCTGCTGTTCGGAACAGGGCTGCGCTACCGCAGTTCGCTTGCGGGCGTAACGGCGAAGCTCGGCGGCACGGACGCGCAGGTTTTATACGCCGGCGCGCAAACCGATTTCACGGGATTGGATCAGGTCAATGTGCGCTTGCCGCGCAGCCTTGCTGGGCGCGGCGAGATTGATGTGACACTGACGGCGGACGGCAAGGCTGCGAATGTGGTGCGGGTACGGATCAAATAACGTCGTGACAAGAAGAATCGTTCCTGTCGCGGACGAAGCCTTGAAACCGGATGTCGGGACGCATTTGCTGCGATCCAGATCCGCCTTCAGGACAATGAATTTAAGCTAGGCAGCGGCTGATTTCTGGGAGCGCACGCGGCCCCGCATGCGCTCCCAGAGGGGAACTTAACCTTATTGGCCTTCAGGAAGGACTATCAAAGCGGTAGCTTCAGCAGAGGCTTAGTACTTGCTCAGCCGACGAATTTCATTGTGGTTTCGCCCAGTTTGACCAGATCGCCATTGACCAGCGGATAAGGTTCCTGCGGTTTCAGGCGGTTGCGTCCGTTGATGACGGTTCCGTTGGCGCTGCCCATGTCTTCAATGAAGTATTGATAGCCGCGCGTGGTGATGCGGGCGTGGCGGCGCGAAATGCGCGAGGCC
>CAZRXE010001204.1:0-3803 GCA_964603695.1 uncultured Heliomicrobium sp. | reverse complement strand
GTCAACCGCTCATCGGCGTTATCAATTCGCAGTTTCAGACGCTGTTCGGCGCGTGAGGTAAACATCCGGTAAGGTTCGTCCACGCCTTGCGTAATTAGATCGTCAATCAAAATCCCAATATAGCCTTCGTCGCGCTTGGCGATAAACGGCTCCTGGCGATGAACGTAACGCGCAGCATTGATTCCCGCGACAATTCCCTGAGCGCCGGCTTCTTCATACCCGGTTGTGCCGTTAACCTGACCGGCATTGAACAATCCTTTTATCCGTTTGGTTTCCAGCGAAGGCCAAAGTTCCGTCGGGTCCACCATGTCGTATTCAATCGCGTATCCCGGACGCAGCATGACCACATTTTCAAAACCTGGGATTTGGCGAACTAAATCTTTCTGCAAATCAGCCGGCAGACTGGTGGAAAAACCGTTCAGGTAAAGTTCGTAAGTGTGATAACCCTCCGGCTCCAGAAAAAGTTGGTGGCGCTCCTTGTCGGGGAACTTAACGACTTTGTCTTCAATTGAAGGGCAGAAACGCGGGCCAATTCCTTGAATCTGTCCGCTGTAAAGTGGTGAGCGGCTGATGTTGTCGCGAATCAGACGATGCACTTCTGGCGTGGTGTAGCCTATGAAGCAAGAGATTTGCGATTGCGAAATGCCTTTGGTCGTGAAGGAAAACGGCGTCGGGTTTTCATCGCCGGGCTGTTCCTCAAACTTATTGAAGTCAATCGTTCGGCTATCAAGCCTGGGGGGAGTTCCGGTTTTCAAGCGTCCCATTCTGAAACCCAGGTGGCGTAGGTTTTCCGCAAGTTTTATGGAAGGGAGTTCGCCAGAGCGCCCAGACGAGAATCGCTTTTGGCCAATGTGAATCAAACCATTTAGGAAAGTCCCGGTGGTCACAACAATCGCATCGGTGCGTAGCCTCCGACCGTCCATTAGTTCAACACCGATGACGCGACCGTCTTCAATGAGGATTTCAACGACTTCGCCCTGACGGAGGAAAAGATTGGGAATGGCTTCGAGTTCGCGGCGCATTTGTTGGCGGTAAAGCGCGCGGTCAGCCTGCGCTCTGGGCGCCTGCACTGCCGGGCCGCGGCTGCGATTGAGCATTCGGAATTGAATTCCGGTTCGATCAATTACACGGCCCATCAAACCGCCCAGTGCATCAAGTTCGCGAACCAAGTGGCCCTTAGCAATTCCGCCGATGGCGGGGTTGCAGGACATCTGCGCAATCAAATCCAGATTGAAAGTAACCACTGCCGTTTTCGCGCCAAGTTGCGCGGCGGCATTGGCGGCTTCGCAACCGGCGTGTCCCGCGCCAATCACAACTACATCAAAAACTTCGTCAAACTGTGGCATAAGCGCCTGCTTTCTTTTATTTCCCAATGCAGAACGTCGAAAAAATCTGATTGATGATGTCCGCGATCAGGGTTTCACCGGTAATCAGACCCAGGTTGCGCAGGGCTTGGTGCAAGTTCGCCAGCGCGATTTCTTCCGTGAAGCCCGCACCAAGATCGTGTTTGGCCTGCTTCAGCGCAATCAATGTTTGTTCCAAAGCCTGGAAATGACGTTCGTTGGTGATTATAGCACTCTCGGTTGAAGGCTGAGTTGCGGAGATCAATTGGCGGTAAATGGATTGGGTCAGTTCTTCAATGCCTTCGCCGGTCAATGCCGAAGCGGAAATCACAGGCGTTTTTTCAGATAAAAAATCCATTGCCTCTTGGGACAACTGAATCCCCAAATCGGACTTATTGACTACAACTAGGTTGACCGGAAATTGGCTGAGCAATTCCTTTTCTTCCGCAGAGAGGAAAGAACCGGCTTCCACAACGGCCAGGACAAAATCTGCTTCGCTGATTGCTGAGCGGGTTCGCTCAACACCTATTTTTTCGATCAGGTCTTCCGTTTCGCGAATCCCGGCAGTGTCAATTAACTCAACCGGAATGCCGTTGATGGAAAACGAATCGTTAAGTGTGTCGCGAGTCGTGCCCGGCAAAGGCGTGACAATAGCGCGATCCCTACCAAGTAAACTATTGAAAAGAGATGATTTACCTACATTCGGGCGACCAATCAGCGCCAGTTTGATTCCGGTTCGGATGAGCCTTCCGACACTATAACTAGAAGCAAGTTTGGAAAGCTGTTCGATGAAGCTTTCGATTCGAGCCGTGAAAAGATTGAGATTCAGCGGATCAAGGTCGTCTTCAACAAACTCGACGGAGGATTCAAAGTGAACAATCAATTCAATCAAGCCGTCTTTGATCGGCTTCAATTGGCGCGAAAGTTCGCCGCGAAGTTGGCGGGCGGCGAGGCGGGCTTGATAGGTGGTTTGCGCGTGAATCAGGTCTTTTATGGCTTCGGCCTGCGTCAAATCCATGCGCTGATTGAGAAAGGCGCGCAAACTGAACTCGCCGGGTTGCGCCAATTCAGCGCCGAATGAAGTCAGCAGGCGTAAGACTTCGGCCAAAACCACAGGGCTGCCGTGGCAGGAAATTTCAACCACATCTTCGCCAGTGAAAGAATGCGGCGCTCTGAAATAAGTAATGACGGCTTCGTCAATGGTGACTCCAGACTTGGGATGAATCAGTGGATGAAGCGAAGAATGGTTGGGCGAAAAGAATGGATTGCCAGGCAGCAATTTGGCGACAAAAGGAAGCGCCTGCGTTCCGCTCACTCTTATGACGCCGATTCCTCCATAACCCGGAGGCGTGGCGATAGCGACAATGGTTTTGAAGTCAGGAAGACTCATTCCAGAATGGCCGTGGCGGGAGGAAAGCCAAAAAAGGGAAGGTTCCGAGACGACCAACCAATTCTTATATCGGCAGAACCTTCACCCTGCGCATTTGTCCATCGCCTTCACTTTCCGTGCGAATGCCTTCAATGTCCACCAACGCCGTGTGAATTGCGCGGCGGTCTTGGGCGCTCATCGGATCGAAGACAAACGGAACTTTCGAGGTTCTCACTCGCTCGGCAGCTTTTTGCGCCATCAATTGCAATTCTTCTTTGCGCGCATTGCGATAGCCGTTGGCATCGAAGTCAATCTGAATACCGGAAGCGACCGCGCCTGCAAACGCGCGACGAGCGATGTATTGCAAAGCATCCAATAATTCGGCGTTGTGTCCCAACAGCAAAGGCAGATCGAAACCTTGAAACGAAACTTCGATGTTGTCCTGCTCCGGCTCCGTAACCTGCACTCGCAAATCCAGCGAAGACTTGTCCACCAGTTCTTTAACGAAGTGATCTACTTTATCGCGAAGTCCCTCAAAATTTTCTTGTGTCATAAATATCTCTCGAATGGTTCAAAAGCGATCAGGAATTTGCCACCGCCTGACGGGGCCTTTTGCTCTTCACCGGTTGTTGATTCAAATTGCCTTTGGTTGGCTCGTCCGGCGGCGTCGGATTGGACGGCGTCAGGCGATTGATGATGAATTGCTGTGCCACGCCAACCACATTGCCAACCATCCAGTACAAGACCAACCCAGCAGGTGCCGACCAGAAAAAGAAAAAGGTCAGCATCGGCGGCATCAGATATTGCACGCGCTTTTGCATAGGATCGGCAGTGGAAGGAGTCAGCGCCGTTTGCAGAATCATCGTGATGCACATCACGATGGGCAAAATGTGAAGCGGGTCTTTGGTTGAAAGATCCGTCAGCCAACCGAAAAACGGCGCGTGACGAACTTCGATGGAAACCGTCAAAATCGCGAACACAGCCATAAAGAAAGGCATTTGCAACAGCAGCGGCAAACAACCCATCAACGGATTGCCTTCCTTCATCAAAGCAATTTGTTCTTTTTGAAGATCAAGCATTCGCGGATCGTT